>NZ_JBFJMY010000160.1:0-8929 GCF_041633695.1 Hydrogenophaga sp. | reverse complement strand
CCAGGCCGGCGGCGCGCGCGGCTTCGATACCACGCAACACGCTGGCCACCGGAAAGTCCACGTCGTTCATGGAGCGAAAGACCGCGTCGTCCAGGCTGTCCAGGCTCACGGTCACCCGTTGCAGGCCGGCGGCTTTGAGCGCGGCGGCCTTGCGTTCGAGCAAGGCACCGTTGGTGGTCAGGGTCAGGTCCAGCGGCAGACCTTCGGTGGTGCGCAAGGCCGACAGCTGTTCGATCAGGATTTCGATGTTCTTGCGCAGCAGGGGTTCGCCGCCCGTGAGGCGGATCTTCTGCACGCCGTGCGCCACGAACTGCTTGGCCACGCGGGTGATCTCTTCGAAGGTGAGCAGATCGCCGTGCGGCAGGTAGGGGTAGTCCTTGTCAAAGACCTCCTTGGGCATGCAATAGCTGCAACGGAAATTGCAGCGGTCGGTCACGCTGATGCGCAAGTCCCGCAAAGGGCGGCCCAGGGCATCGCCGAGCAGACCAGAGGCGGGCACCAGGGTGGCGGGTACCCGGGCTGACAGCGTGGTGCTGCGTTGATCGATCAGGGGGATGACACGTTCGGACATGCGCAAATTATCGGCCAAGGGGCGACGCCACCGCATCCACGTATTCCAGTGGACCACCTGGCGTCAGGGCCATGGCCGGTTCAGCTTGCGCCGACCGGGGTGAAAAGCGCGCGGTTTTGGCTCAACCAGTCGTGCGACAGCGGGCTGCTTTGCTGGCTCGGATGGAAGTCGCGCTTGAAGTAGGCCAGCCAGGGCCGCCAGCTTTGGCGCAGCAAGCCCCTGCTGCCCAGCAGGTGGCGTGCCGCGCTGGCCCAGGTGCTCCAGCGCCAGAGTGTGCCGTCGCGGCGCAGGTTGTCCACCGTTTGGCGCAGGGTATCGCCCACAAAGATCAGGGTCACGCGGCGCATCCATTTTTTGCGCCACGCCTCGTCGCCGCCCAAGGCCTGGTAGACGTCAAAGGCCGTGTTCTTGTGTTCGGCTTCTTCTGCGCTGTGCCATTCCCACAAAGCCTGAAGCCGCGGTTCGGTGCCTTTGAAGATCTGCGGATTCGACAGCAGCCACTCGGCAAACAAGGCGGTGAAATGTTCGTTGGCCGCCGTGATGGCCAAGGCGTGGCGCGGGTCCAGTTGTTCGACCAGCTTCAGACGCTGGCGCGCCCGAGGCTCCCAGGCGTTGACCAGTCCGTGTTTTTCGATCTGCGTGTTGAACAAGGCGTGGATGCGTCTGTGGGTCGCTTCCTGGCCGATGAAGCCCCGGGCCTCGCCTTGGTGGCGTTGCTTTTGTTCGTCGGACATGCTTTCCAGGCCGTTGCGCACCGAGTCGATGAAAAACTGCTCCCCGACCGGGAAGCTCATGGACAGCGCGTTGAACGCAGCGGTGAGAAACGCATCGCCCGCGCACCAGTGGCGCGCAATGGGTTGCTCCAGATCGATGAGGAGGCGGCGTACAACGAGTTCGGTCATGCATGACTCCGGGGTAAAGATGGGATGGGGTCAGAAGAAGCACCAGCCGCATGCGGAGTGGTACTGATTGGTACCAAGTCATTTTGGTGCCCATGCCGGCACCGTGTCAAGGCCAGCCATGGTGGTTCGGCTGTGGCCGCCCCCGGGGTCGATAAGATGCGTCTTCATGACAGCCTCCATCAACAGCGTGATCGACAGCGAGCACCGTGTGCGCCTGCTCCAGGCAATGGCCGCCCTGGCGGGTGCGCGGGGTTATGCGGGCATCACCATTGCCGACATCGTGCGGGAGGCGGGGGTGTCCAAGCGCACCTTTTATGAGCACTTCGATGGCAAAGAGGCCTGCTTTCTCGCCCTGTACCGAGCGGCCAGTGGCGCGGCCCTGCGCGTGTTGCGCGAAGCCGTGAGCGCCGACAAGCCCTGGCAGCTGCAGGTCGAATCCGCGTTGAGCAGCTACTTTGCGCACATGGCGGCGGATCCGCAGGTGCTGAAAATGCTGTTTGTCGAGATCCACCAGCTGGGCGAGCCGGGTGCGTTGCTGCGGCGCGAAGTCATGCAGCAGATGGTGGATTTCATGTTGAGCACGGTGCAGCCGGGCAACGGACCGGTGCCGGGCGCTGCACCGGTCGTGCTCACGCCCACCATGGCCATGGCGGCCGTCGGTGGCATCAACGAGCTGATCTTGCAGGCGATCGAGCAGGGCATGGCGGGCGATTTGCCGCGCCTGACGCCCACCGCCAGTGCGCTGATCCGCGCACTCGCCCAGGCCGAAGTTCCCGACCTCTGAGACACCCGCCGGACGAAAAAAGGCCCGCTTGCGCGGGCCTTTTGACTGTTAGGTGTGGGAACGGGGTTGGCTCAAGCGCCGTGGAATTGCACCACCAGCGGCACGATCAGCAGCGCCACGATGTTGATGATCTTGATCAGCGGGTTGATGGCCGGACCCGCCGTGTCCTTGTAGGGATCGCCCACGGTGTCGCCGGTCACAGCCGCCTTGTGCGCTTCGGAGCCCTTGCCACCGTGGTTGCCGTCCTCGATGTACTTCTTGGCGTTGTCCCAGGCGCCGCCGCCGGTGCACATGGAAATGGCCACGAAGAGACCGGTGACGATGGTGCCCATGAGCAGGCCACCCAGCGCCTTGGGGCCCAGGATGAGACCGACCAGGATCGGCACCACCACAGGCAGCAGCGAGGGGATCACCATTTCCTTGATGGCAGCGGTGGTCAACATGTCCACGGCCTTGCCGTACTCGGGTTTGCCGCTGCCGTCCATGATGCCCGGGATGTCGCGGAACTGGCGCCGCACTTCCACCACCACGGCACCCGCAGCGCGGCCCACGGCTTCCATGGCCATGGCACCGAACAAATACGGAATCATGCCGCCGATGAAAAGGCCGACGATGACCATCGGGTCGCTCAGGTTGAAGCTGATCGCCTGCCCATAACTTTCCAGTTTGTGGGTGTAGTCGGCGAACAGCACCAGCGCGGCCAGGCCGGCGGAGCCGATGGCATAGCCCTTGGTGACGGCCTTGGTGGTGTTGCCCACGGCGTCCAACGGGTCGGTGATGTCGCGCACGCTGGCCGGCATTTCCGCCATTTCGGCGATACCGCCCGCGTTGTCGGTGATGGGGCCGTAGGCGTCCAGGGCCACCACGATGCCCGCCATGCTCAGCATGCTGGTGGCGGCGATGGCGATGCCGTACAGGCCGGCCAAGGTGTAGGAGGCAATGATTGCGGCGCAGACAAACAGCACCGGCCAGGCGGTGGAGCGCATGGACACACCCAGGCCGGCGATGATGTTGGTGCCGTGACCGGTGGTGGACGCCTGTGCGATGTGCTTGACCGGTGAATACTGGGTGCCGGTATAGAACTCGGTGATCCAGACCAGCGCGGCGGTCAGGGCCAAGCCGACGAAGCAGGCGCCGAACAACCTGATCTGGCTACCGGTGGCCGTGATGGCGTTGTCCGGCATGATCCAGAGGGTCACGAAATAAAACGCGATCAGCGACAGCACGCCCGCAATGGCCAGCCCCTTGTACAGCGCCGGCATCACGTTCTTCATGCCGGGCGATGCCTTGACGAAAAAGCAGCCGATGATGGACGCCACGATGGACACGGCACCCAGCATCAGCGGGTAGATCACCGCGTTCATGGGGGCGGCTGCGACCATGAGCGCACCCAGCACCATGGTGGCGATCAGCGTCACGGCATAGGTTTCGAACAGGTCGGCGGCCATGCCGGCACAGTCGCCCACGTTGTCGCCCACGTTGTCGGCGATCACCGCCGGGTTGCGCGGGTCGTCTTCTGGAATGCCGGCTTCCACCTTGCCCACCAGATCGGCACCCACGTCGGCGCCCTTGGTGAAGATGCCGCCGCCGAGCCGGGCAAAGATCGAGATCAGCGAAGAGCCAAAAGCGAAGCCAATCAGCGGGTTGAGCAGGGTGGCCAGGTTCTTGTCGGGTGTCAGATTGCCGTTGCCCACGAGAAACCAGAAGAAGCCGGTCACGCCCAGCAGACCCAGTCCCACCACCAGCATGCCGGTGATGGCGCCGCCGCGAAACGCCACGTCCAGCGCCGGGCCAATGCCCTTGGTGGCGGCCTGGGCGGTGCGCACGTTGGCGCGCACCGACACGTTCATGCCGATGAAGCCGCAAGCGCCCGACAGCACCGCGCCCACGACGAAGCCGATGGCGGTGGTCGCATCCAGGAAGAGACCGATCAGCACGGCCAGAACGACGCCCACGATGGCAATGGTTTTGTACTGCCGCGCCAGATAGGCGGCCGCACCGGCCTGAATGGCCGCAGCGATCTCTTGCATGCGGGCGTTGCCCGCGTCTTGAGAAAGAATCCAACTGCGGGACCAGAAACCGTAAATCACGGCAACGAGACCGCACACGAGCGCAAAAATCAGCGCAGATTGTCCAACCATGTATTTCTCCTGCTCATTTCGACTTGGAGGGGGCAACGCTAGGAGGTCTGTCCCCGCTGCGTTGCTTCCTCGCGTCTGGCGCCACACGCGGGGTGTGACGGGGCAGGCGATTGGCCAACAAGTCGAATTTAGCGGGTCCGATGTGGTTTGCGCTACCCCTTGCCAGCAATTAGTAAGCTCGGCATCGGTAAAATCAGGGTAAGTCCTAGGCATTCAGGGGCCAGGCCCCTGTTCAGCCGCAGGGACCACTGTCCCGCAGAAGCCCGCGTCCCGCGCGACTTCACGCTCCCAGTTAACAACCAACCAGCAGACCACCCCATGTCACTCGACAACGTCACCCCTGGCAAAAACGTGCCCGAATCTTTCAACGTGATCATCGAAATTCCGATGAACGCCGATCCGATCAAGTACGAAGTGGACAAGGAAACCGGCGCCATTTTTGTGGACCGCTTCATGAGCACCGCCATGCACTACCCGACCAACTACGGCTACGTGCCCAAGACCATTTCGGGCGACGGCGACCCGGTGGACGTGCTGGTGATCACACCCGTGCCTTTGATCCCGGGCGTGGTCGTGCCTTGCCGCGCGATCGGCATTCTGAAAATGGAAGACGAAGCCGGGCAGGACGGCAAGGTGCTGGCGGTGCCGATCGACAAGATCCTGTCGATCTACACCCAGTGGCAAAAGCCGGAAGACCTGAACCCGATGCGTTTGAACACCATCCAGCACTTCTTTGAGCACTACAAGGATCTGGAGCCCGGCAAATGGGTGAAGATCATCGGCTGGGAAGGCAAAGACGCTGCCCACCAGGAAATTCTGGACGGCATCGCCAACTACGAAAAATCCCTGGCCTGATGTTCGGCGCCTGAGGGCGCAGGGCCGCAAAAAAGCCTGCCCGGTGTTTGCCGGGCAGGCTTTTTTTCAAACTGGGCCGGACGGAATCAGATGTTGTGCGCCGCGTCGATGTCGCCCCGGTATTCGATCTTGCCGCGCACGCGTGCACGCGGGTGCATGTCGATCAACTCGTCGTAACTGGCGTCGCCAATCAAGGTGGCCGAGCCGGTGATTTCCAGCGCCTTGCGCGCGATCACGGTGCCGATCACCTTGCCTTCGATGAACACATAGTCGGCCTCGAGCCGGGTGTTTTCGATCACGCCGGTAGCGCCCACGTGCAGGGTGCCACCGGTCTCGAAGGTGATGTTGCCCTTGAGCAGACCATCAACTTTGATGCCCTGGTCGAGCGTGGTCTGAAAAGAACCATCGAACACCGCGCCCTCTGCGATCAGGCTGGTGATGGCGCTCAGCCGTTCGGCGGGCACGAGGCGGGTGGTGGCGGGGTTTTTGCTCATGGGTCAGGGCTCCTTGCTGTGCAACCAGTTTTCGGGTTTGAGATGAGGGGGGGGCGTTGGATCGGTTGTCTCAGCTGCAGCGGGTCGAGGCGCTCTGCGGGGCGGCGAGGCACCGCTGCGCCATGCAGGCTCCCAACGCAAATGCACTTCGGCTTCTGTTTCGGGCTCGGAAGTGGGTTCCGGCGTGACCTGCAGCGCTGGGGTCGGTGGCGCGGCTTGGGGCGGCACGTCGACGACTTGCGGCACAACATCCAGCGCACTGGCTTGCCAGCGCAGTACCGCTACAGCAACCGCCAGCAACAAAAAAATGGGCAGAAAAGACCGCCTCAGTCCCCACAGCGTCCAACGCAAGGCCACGCGCCGACGCGACACCCAGCGGCTGCGGCGCTGGCTTGCGTGCAGCAATGCACGCCGCAGCGCCTCGGTATCCGGTACCGGCGCCGTGGTGTGGGTGATGGGGGTGTGTGTGCGTTTTCGCCACAGCATGGCAACCCGTCAGGCGGGGTTCTGACCGGGTGCCACGCGCTCCAACGTGGCGTTGAGGTCGGCTCCATTGACCTGGATGCGCCCATAGCGCACCAGGCCGTGCACGCTGGCGGTATCGTGCAAGGAGACTTCACCCTGACCCGAATCCAGAATGCCATCGGTGTGGCCCATGACCGAGATCTTTTGCGCGGTGATGTCGCCTTTGACGCGCCCGGTTTCTGTCACCACCACCGCCACGCTGGCGTTGGGGGCCTGGGTCAGATTGCCTTCGACATGCCCGGCCACGCTGCAAGGGCCGCGCAGTTCTGCGTTGCCCACGAAACGCATGCCTTCGGCCACCATGCTGCGGGCCTGGCTGGTCGCCGAGCCAGGCGCGTCGGCGTCGGCCTGCAGCAAT
Source organism: Hydrogenophaga sp. (assembly GCF_041633695.1). Lineage (GTDB taxonomy): Bacteria > Pseudomonadota > Gammaproteobacteria > Burkholderiales > Burkholderiaceae_C > Hydrogenophaga. Next base: position 2,299 of record NZ_JBFJMY010000160.1, on the reverse strand, counting down.
GGCATGTGCGCGGGTTGCAGGGTGGGCATGGCATTGCCCACGGACACTTCCAGCACCTGTTCCGGTTCGTTTGGTGGCTCGTTGTATCCGTTCTCGCTGCTGCTGCCATCGCTGTTTTGCGGGGCGTACGAGGGCGCGGAGTTGTCGTCGTTCATGTTGGCATTTCCCACGTTGTTTTCAAAATGGCGATCGGGCTTCAGGTAGCGTTTGGCTTTCATGGCGATCGGCGGGCGCGTGTTCAGGTGGGCTCGGTGTGCACATCGTGCAGCACGGGCAGGTTGTCGCCGAGTTTGAGCGTCTTGAAGGGGCCTTGCAAGTCGGCGCCTTCGTAGAGCTGCAGGCGCCGCGCCATCAAGGTGCCGGTGGACACGCCGGTCTTGGACACATAGGCCATGCCGGTGCATTCCAGGCTGGTCTCGTTGGGGCTGGCGCCGGGTGCCCCCAGGCGGCCAAACAGGTAAAAGTCGCCGTTGACGCGGATGCGCCCGCGCACCACACCACCGGTCCAGATGATCAAACGGCCTTCGACCCGGATGTGGCCGGCGATTTCGCCTTGCACCAGCAGACCGCCATCGAATTGCAGCTCGCCGTCGAGCCGGCAACCGGCGGCCACGCGGTTCACCACATTCATCGCGATGGGGTCCAGCGTCAGCGTGTCCTGTGGCGTTTTCAGTTCCATGGCAACACCCCGGCGCGGATCGATGCCACCGCCAAGCCCGCAACGCCCAGCGCAGCCAACCCCAACACCGCCACCCAAAGCGCATGCCGCTCCAACAGGCGGCGCAGGCGACCGGGACGGCGCCGGGGTCGCCCAGGCGCGTCGCTGGCGTGGTTCAGCACGATCCAGTCGCTCCAAGCCTGGCTCAGGCGCTGCTGGCCGCTGGGCAGGTGCACGGCGATGCCTTGCGCGATCGTCTCCACACCCGAGAGGCGCCGCCCGAGCAACACGCTGTACGGCGGGCCCACGATGGTGTGGGTGAAAAACGTATCGGCTTCGTCCATGGTCGTCCAGTTTAGCGAATTTGTAAGCAATTAATACACGGTGGCAAGGTGTTTCATGGATCTTCACACACTGCAGGCGGTGGTTTTCCACCAACCGAGCCGGGTCGCTTCAAGGGACTGCGTTCGGACAGGTGTTCCAGATATTGTTCGATGCCATCGCCTTCGCGGGCCAGATAACGCTCGACCGCGTCGGCAAAAGCCGGGTGTGCCAACCAGTGGGCGCTGGTGGTCTTGACCGGCATCAGCGCGCGCGCCATTTTGTGTTCACCCTGAGCGCCGCCCTCAAATCGCTGGAAACCATGGTCCATGCACCAGGCCAGTGGCTGGTAGTAACAGGCCTCAAAGTGCAAACAATCCACCCGCTCCAGCGCACCCCAGTAGCGCCCGTAGGCCACGCGTGCGCGCCAGTCCAGACCGATCAGGCTGCAGGCCATGGCTTGACCGCCGCGCTCGGCCACGAACAGCAGCCAGTTTTCCGGCATGGCGCTGGCCATGCGTGCAAAAAAATCCCGGCTGAGATACGGTGCGTTGCCGTGCTCAAGGTAGGTGCGCTCGTAACAGCGGTAGAAAAAGTCCCAGTCGGCGGTTGAAATGTCCGGCCCTTGCACCGAGCGGAACACCACGCCCGCTTCGGCCACCTTGCGCCGCTCTTGGCGGATTTTTTTGCGCTTTTCCTGCTGCAGGCCGGCGAGAAAATGCTCGAAATCGGTGAACGGCGAAGCCACCGCGTTGGGGCGGGCAGGGGCCGAGGCTCCGCCGTCGGGCAACGAACCCCGTGCACTGGGGAGCGTGGGCGCCTCGTTCTTCCAGTGGAACTGCACCGTGTGGCGCAACAGCATGCCGGCTTCCTGGCAGGCTTGCACGTCGTGCGGCTGGGCGAACAGCAGGTGCAACGAGGAGAGATCTTCTTCGCGGGCATGCGCGAGCAGGGCTTGTACCAGGGCCACGCGGGCCGCTTGGTCGCGCGCGAGCAGGCGCGCACCCGGCACGGGCGTGAACGGCACCGCCACCAGGGCCTTGGGGTAGTAGCCGAGTCCGTTCTGGTGGTACGCGTTGGCCCAGGCCCAGTCGAACACGTATTCCCCGTAGGAGTTGTTCTTCAGGTACATCGGGCATGCCGCCTGCAGCTCTGTGCCCAACCAAAGCGTCACAAACCGGGCCTGCCAGCCCGCCCTGGGGCGGGCGGCGCCGCTTTCGTGCAGGGCGCACAAGTATTCGTGCCGCATGAAGGGGCTGGGGTCGGGCTCACAGGCCAGCAGGCTGTTCCAGTCCTGGGTTGGGATGCGCAGCGGCGAGT
>NZ_JBFJMY010000159.1:0-8945 GCF_041633695.1 Hydrogenophaga sp. | reverse complement strand
GGGCACGGTGATCGCCGCGCCGGGGCGCTTGCCGCTCATCAACCCCACGGGCAACGCGGCCCTGGCCACAGCGGGCACCGGCGATGTGCTGGCCGGCATGATCGCCGCCGCGTGGGCCGCACCCGATTTCACGCCATCCACGGCGCACGACCGTGTGGCCTCAGCGGTCCATCACCACGGCGCGCTAGCGGACCGGTGGGCCCAGCAGCGCGCAACCGGTGAATACCGCCCCAATTTGACGGCCAGCCAGCTGCTGGCGGGCGGGTAATACCCGCTGGCGTAGCGCCGGAATCAGCCGAGCAGCATCAGCCCCACCTGCAGCAGAATCACCAGCACCAGCACCGACAAGTCGACGCCCCCGATCATGGGCACCAGACGGCGTACCGGGCGCAGAATCGGCGCGCACAAGCGGTCCAGCGTGGCCATCACGGGCGACTGCGGCTGCACCCAGGACAGGATGGCGTAGCCCAGCAAGAGAATCATCAAACCCTGCAGCACCGTGCGCAGAATCAGGCGCAAGGCCAGCGTGGGAATGCCCAGCATCAACGCGGCAGATGAGGTCGAGACCGGTGTCAGGGCCGACGCCAGCATGAGCCACAGACCGGCATAAGCCAGAGCCAGCAACAACGCCGTCATCAGACTGCCCCAGTCCACCTTGCTTTGCACCATGCTGCGCGGCAATACCCGCCGCACGGGAGCCACCAGCCAGTCGGTCAAGGCAATCGCCAGGCGACCCGGTTGGCCGGACATGTGGATGCGCTGCTGGTTCATCCAGGCGCGCAGCAAGGCCGCCGCCACCAGAAAGAAAAACAGCGTGTCCAGTAGGAAAAAAACAATGCGCATACCCCATCACCCTTCAATGCCCAAGCACGAAAAACCTTGACGTGACCGTCGATCGGTACCGAACGAGCCGCCAACCTAGGCAGACCTGTTCGATACGACGGCCGCAACACCGGAGCACTGCGCACAGCCCCGTCTCTGCCGAAATCACCTACGCGATTTGCGTGCCTTGGCCGACGGACCACGCGAATTGCCGCGCCCTGTCTTTTTACCTGCGGGCGGTTTCGCGCCCGCTGGGTCGGTCGACCGGGGCAAGGCCGCGCGATCCGACCGGACTTTCGGTTGCTCATCGCTCTGACGGCCACGCTTGGCCTGACTGCTGCGGCCTTTGCGCGGTTCGGCGTCGGGATTGTCCCGCGCATTGCCGGTTTTGTCGCGCATCGCGCGCAGCAAAATGTCTTCGTCCGCGTTCACCAGTCGGAAGTCGATCCGCCGTCCATCCAGGTCGACCCGGCTGACCTGCACCTGCACCCGCGAGCCCAACGCGTACCGGATACCGGTACGCTCGCCACGCAGCTCCTGCCGCACCTCGTCAAAACGGAAATATTCGCCACCCAATTCGGTGATGTGCACCAGGCCTTCGACATACATGGCGTCCAGCGTCACGAACAAGCCAAAGCTGGTGACCGAACTGACCACGCCGCTGAACTCCTCGCCCAGATGCTCGCGCATGTACTTGCACTTGAGCCAGGCCTCCACATCGCGGCTGGCCTCGTCGGCACGCCGTTCGTTGGCACTGCAATGCAGACCAGCGGCCTGCCAGGCCAGCGTGTCGGCCGATGGCTTTTTCGCCGGTTGCTCGGTGGGTGGCTTGGCCCGGCTGGCCAGGCGCTTGCTCAGCTTGGCGTGGGCTTCGCCCGGTGTGGGCAGGGCCGGCAACTGGTAGCGCTGCTGGGTCAATATGGCCTTGATGACCCGGTGCACCAGCAGATCGGGATAGCGCCGGATCGGGCTCGTGAAATGGGTGTACGCCTCGAACGCCAGACCAAAATGCCCGCTGTTGAGCGGCGTGTAGATCGCCTGCTGCATGGAGCGCAACAACATGGTGTGGATTTGCGCCGCCTCGGGCCGGTCTTTGGTCGCTTGCGCAATGTGCTGGAACTCGGACGGCTGCGGGTTGTCGCTGATGGTTTGCGGCACACCCATGGCCTTCAAGTAGTTGCGCAGAATTTCCTGCTTCTCTGGCGTCGGTCCTTCGTGCACCCGGTACAGGCCGGTGTGCTTGCTTTGAAGAATGAAATCGGCCGAGCACACGTTGGCGGCCAGCATCGCCTCCTCGATCAGCTTGTGCGCATCGTTGCGCGTGCGTGGCACGATTTTTTCAATCCGCCCCGACTCGTCGCAGACGATCTGGGTTTCGGTGGTCTCAAAATCCACCGCACCGCGCACCTTGCGCGCTTCCAGCAAGGCGCGGTACACGTCGTGCAGGTTCAGCAGGTAAGGCACCAGCGCCTTGCGCTGCGACGCTTCTGGCCCACGGGTGTTGGACAAAATGGCCGCCACCTCGGTGTAGGTGAAACGCGCGTGGCTGAACATCACCGCCGGGTAAAACTGGTAGGCGTGCACATCGCCCTTGGCGTTCACCAGCATGTCGCACACCATGCACAAGCGTTCGACACCCGGGTTGAGCGAGCACAGCCCGTTGGAGAGCTTCTCCGGCAGCATCGGGATCACCCGACGCGGAAAATACACCGAAGTGGCGCGGTCGTAGGCGTCGATATCGATCGCCGAACCGGTCTGCACGTAATGGCTCACGTCGGCGATCGCCACCAGCACGCGCCAACCCTTGCCGCGCCCCACCTTCGCGGGTTCGCAATAGACGGCATCGTCAAAGTCGCGGGCGTCTTCGCCATCGATGGTGACCAGCGGCACATCGCGCAAGTCCACCCGGTTCTTGTGGTCGGCTGAGCGCACATGGTCGGGCAGTCCACGCGCCTGCGCCATGGCGGCATCCGAGAACTCGTGGGGCACGCCGTATTTGCGCACCGCGATCTCGATCTCCATGCCCGGGTCATCGATCTCGCCCAGGACCTCTTTCACGCGTCCGACCGGTTGGCCGTACAGCGCAGGAGGCTCGGTGAGCTCCACCACCACAACTTGGCCCGGCTTGGCGGCGCCGGTTGCGCCCTTGGGCACGAGCACGTCCTGGCCATAGCGCTTGTCTTCGGGTGCCACCAGCCAGACACCGCTCTCTTGCAGCAAGCGCCCGATGATGGGTGAATCGGAGCGTTCGACGATCTCCGTCACGCGCCCCTCAGGGCGCCCTTTTCGATCCTGGCGCACGATGCGCGCCTTGACGCGATCCTTGTGCAACACTGCCCGCATTTCGTTGGACGGCAGGTAAATATCGGCCTGTCCATCGTCGCGGATTACAAAACCGTGTCCGTCGCGATGACCGGAAACGACACCTTCAAATTCTGCCAACAGGCTGTTTTTTTCGTTCACTTTTTCTCTGATATACTTGCGGTTTTCCTGAGATGCCCAGGTGGCGGAATTGGTAGACGCACTAGTTTCAGGTACTAGCGCTGCGAGGCGTGGAGGTTCGAGTCCTCTCTTGGGCACCAATCATAAAGGCTTGCAAACACGATGTTTGCAAGCCTTTTTTTGTGGTTGTTTCAGCATGGCTGGTCACCGTTTCCGCCAAGCTCGCAGACGGGCGCAAGCACTGCCCCAGTCCAGCGACCAAAACGGGACGCGCGCCCCGCTCGCCGCAAACCGGCACCAGCGGGGATCGGTCGGCCTGGGTCAAATCGGGACCGCCAACAAATCGTGCCCCTCGGCGGCCACGATGCGCGCCTTGGTGAACTCCCCCACCTTCAGCGTCTTGCTGATTTTTTCAGGGGGCAGCAGCCTCACCAGGCCATCGATCTCGGGGGCGTCGGCGTAACTGCGACCCACACCGCCCTTTTTCCCCATGCCAGGGGCAGAGTCCACCAACACCTGCATGGTGGCACCCACCCGCTGGCGCAGTTTCTCTGCAGACACGGCCTCGGCCACCGCCATGAACTGCGCGCGCCGCTCTTCGCGCAATGCGTCGGGCACCGGGTCGGCCAGGGCATTGGCGGCGGCACCTGCCACGGGCGAAAAGGCAAAGCAGCCGGCCCGGTCGATGCGCGCTTCGCGCAGAAAATCGAGCAGGTGCTGGAACTCGGCATCGGTCTCGCCGGGAAAACCCGCAATGAAGGTGCTGCGCACCACGATTTCCGGGCACAGCTCTCGCCAGCGGGCGATGCGTTCCAGGTTGCGCTCGCCGCTGGCCGGCCGCTTCATGCGGCGCAACACATCGGGATGGCTGTGCTGCAAGGGCACGTCCAGATACGGCAGACACAGGCCCTCGGCCATCAGGGGAATGATTTCGTCGACGTGCGGATACGGGTACACGTAGTGCAGCCGCACCCAGGCGCCAAAGGGCTTGGCGATCTCGCCGAGCGAGCGCACCAAATCCAGCATCCGGGTCTTGACCGGTTTGCCGTCCCAGAATCCGGTCCGGTATTTGACGTCGACGCCATAGGCCGACGTGTCCTGGCTGACGACCAGCAATTCCTTGACGCCGCCCTCAAACAGTTTGCGCGCTTCGGTGAGCACATCGCCGATGGGACGGCTCACCAGATCCCCGCGCATGGAGGGAATGATGCAAAACGTGCAACGGTGGTTGCAGCCTTCGCTGATCTTCAAATAGGCGTAATGCCGTGGCGTGAGCTTGATGCCCACACCGGGGATGGTATTGCTGGGACGTGAGGGCACGAGATCGGTGAACGGATCGTGCGGCTTGGGCAAGTGCGTGTGCACCGCGTCCATCACCTCGTTGGTGGCGTGCGGGCCGGTCACGGCCAATACACTGGGGTGCATTTGCTGCACCAGGTTGCCGCCACCTTCACCGGTTCGTGCACCCAGGCAGCCAGTGACAATGACTTTGCCGTTCTCGGCCAGCGCCTCGCCGATGGTGTCCAGGCTTTCGCGCACGGCGTCGTCGATGAAGCCGCAGGTGTTGACGATCACCAGATCGGCGCCGGCAAAGGTCTTGGACGTCTCATAGCCTTCGGCACTGAGCTGGGTCAGGATCAGTTCGGAGTCGGTCAGCGCTTTGGGGCAACCCAGGCTCACAAATCCCACCTTGGGGCTGGCGGTGGCTACGGGGCTGGGGGCAATGGTTGAATTCATGCCCCGATTGTCTCAGAGCGGCTTGCTCCACGCTGCCGAATCGGCCAGGCGACCCAAACACGGCTCAACGTTTGAGGCCCAGGGCTGCCAGCATCTGCTCGCTGTTTTTCTGCATTTGTTCCTGCATCTGGGTAAACGCGCTGGTGGACTGCTCCAGATACGTGCCCATCATGCCCTGCATCAAGGGCGATTGCCCATTCATGAACTGTTTCCAGGCGTCGGGGCTCAAACCGTTGGGCTGCTCGGTCATCTTTTGCTGCAAGCCCATGAAGATCTGCACATTTTTCTCTAGATAGGCGCCCATGAAGTCCTGCATGGCATGGCCGTAAAAACGGATGATGTTGGCCAAGACCTGTTCGGTGAAGATGGGAGAGCCCGCCGACTCTTCCTCCAGAATGATCTGCAACAGAATGCTGCGGGTCAGATCGTCGTTCGATTTGGCATCGCGCACCACAAAGGGTTCGTTGTCCATCACCAGCAATTTCACCTCGGCCAAGGTGATGTACGACGACGTGTCGGTGTCGTAGAGCCGACGATTGGGGTACTTCTTGATCACCCGCACATGACCAGAATTTTCGCTGCTGGTTTCGGCCTTGCTTTTTTGCACAAACAACTTTCTGTAGAGGGCGGATCAAATGTCCCAACCCAGGCGATAAGGATACACACCATTCTAGAAAGCATGGTACGCCCGACCAGCATGGGTTTACCCTGAAGATTCGGCCCCAGTCCGCTGGCTCGCGCACCGCAGGCCCCTGCCTGTGTCCCAGCGTGTGATGCACAGGCGAAAAAAAACCCGGCATGCGCCAGGCTTTGATCCATCGAATTTTTTGGTAGGCGCGATTGGACTCGAACCAACGACCCCCACCATGTCAACGCAAAAATCAAGGACCTACATGGATTTCTAAGGACTTGATTTCATTAACAAATTTCAACTTTCCATCCAAAGAAAGCCGGCGCTTTCCACCCATTTTTTCCGTACAATTTCCGCACGGTCTCCGTACTCCACAAAGACCGTCACGCAACGGGAGATGGGCCATGCAACACATCCACCAAGTCGCTCAACGCGCTCGTCTCGCGCCTCGACGCGAACCATACTGGGCGCCTCTCAGCAAGGGCCGCCACGTGGGCTATCGCAAGATGTCGGAGAACACAGGCACCTGGATCGCACGCTTCTACGACGACGGCACACGCAAGAAAACATACAAGGCCCTCGGTGACTTTTCTCTGCTGCCGGACCATCAGCGCTACGACTTGGCAACGCGTGCAGCAACGCAGTGGTTCGAGCACATCTCAAGAGGCGGCCTGGCCACCGTCACCACGGTCAAGGATGCCTGCGACCACTACGTGACCCACCAGCGTCGCATGCGCTCCGAGAAAGCAGCACATGACGCGGAACAGCGCTTCAAGAACTACGTACTTAACGACCCCAAGCTGGCCGCCATGGACTTGGCCAAGCTGACGCCCAGCCACATCGCGGCGTGGCGCAAGGCCTTGCAGGACAAGCCCAAGAAGAACGGCAAGCCGCGCTCGGACAGTTCTTTCAACCGGGACATGACCTGCTTCCGCGCGGCGCTCAACCTCGCCCTGGAGGATGGCTTCGTCACCAGCAACTTCGCATGGCGCAGCAAGCTCAAGCCCTTGAAAGGTGTGGACCGACGGCGCGAGTTGTACCTCAACATCAACCAGCGCCGCACCCTGATCGCGCACGCCCAAGCAGACCTTGCTCTGTTTCTCCGTGGCATGTCCGTCGTGCCGCTGCGACCGGGGGCACTCGCGCAGTTGCAGGTTGCCCGCTACGACCCACGTCTGCAGACTCTCTCCATCGGCAACGACAAGGCCGGCCGGGGCCGGCGTATCGCCCTGCCGAAGACGACCGCCAAGTTCTTCGAGAAACTCTGCAAGGGGCAGCCGGAAACGGCACCCATCTTCCGGCGCGCCGATGGCAAGGCATGGAACAAAGACGCCTGGAAACACCCGGTCAGCGACGCCGTGATCGCCGCAGGCCTTCCTGTTGGCACCACTATGTACACCCTGCGCCACTCCACCATCACTGACCTGGTGCAAACCGGCTTGGACACCCTGACCGTGGCGCAGATCGCCGGCACCTCCGTGCGGATGATCGAGCTGTACTACGGCCACCTGACCCGCGAACACGCGAAAACCGCCCTGGCCACGCTGGCGCTCTGAAGAAAGGCCCTCATGCGCTACCCCCTTGACTCCCCGAGAGTGCACCCCAAATTCTCGCCTTATGGCACACTATCAGTGCCAAATGGCAGAAAAGGTGCCTCCATGACGACCAAGGAAACCCATGCCCGCCGCCACGTAACGACTGGCTCCTGGGTATTGGCGGGCGATCCCCAGCCCCACATCTCAGCTGAGTTGAGGAAGCGCTATCGCGCGCTCATCGACGCCAACGGCACGCATCTGGTGATCGCGCTGGAACTGCTGGGTGGCCACAAGGTGTTCTCCCATGCGCCCGAAAACCTGCTGGACGTCCATCGCTGGGTATCCCATGGCATTCCCAGCGTCTCGATCACCCACTTGGCCCTCGCCGTAGAACCGCTCTCGTCGCACACCTTGAGCGAAGCGCTGGGCGTCAGCCTGCGCACCCTGCATCGCAAGAAGGGGGCGCCAGGCGACACCCTAAGCGTGGCGCAGGGTGGGCGCACCTTCAAGTTCGCCGAAGTGGTCGCCAAGGCCACCGTGGTACTCGGAAGCCGGGAGACCGCCGTGCAATGGCTGACCTCCCCCGCCATTGGCCTGGACCAGCAAAAGCCCATCGATCTACTGGCAACGCCCGTGGGCACCCAACTCGTCGAAGAGCTGCTCGACCGCATCGAGCACGGGGTCTACGCTTGACGCGCGACCACCCAATGATGCCCGTCCCCCGGCTGGGCACAGGTGTTCCTGTGCTCGCCTGGCGCCTGGACCGCGAGCACTACGCCAACACCTGGGACAGCGGCATTGGTGCAGAGAAGTTGGGCGGCCGCTGGAACGCCAAAGGTCAGCGCGCCGTGTACTGTTCGATCGACCCCAGCACCGCGATCCTGGAGGTTGCGGTGCATGCAGGTTTTCCGGTGTTGGACACCCAACCTCACATGCTCACCTGCGCGGAGATCATGAAAGAACCGATCCACGTCGTGCAGCCAGAGGACGTGCCCAACCCGGCTTGGCTGATCCCCGGCACGCCCAGTGCCGGCCAGCAAGCTTTCGGCAGCCAGTTGCTCGCGCAGCACGGCATTGTCCTGCTCCCGAGCGCCGTGTCCCGGTTCAGTTGGAACCTGGTGATCGAGCCCAGTGTCGCCAAAGACAGATACCGTCAGCACTCGCAGGCACCGTTCGTTCTCGACACGCGCCTGCATCCTCCCAAACCGTAGTCAGGGTGGCGGCCACCTACACATCGGCGAACAGCAATGACCAGTACGCTGGCAGCCGGTAGCGCACCGATGCGATCAGCCCCTGCAGGAATCGGCGCCTCCATCGATGCGCACCGGGCGCACCCGGAAGTCGATCTGGAAAGGCACAGCCGGAACAGGCAGATCGAACTGGCTACGAGCCTGAAGGGGCGACGCGCCATCTATCTGGATCTCAAGTTCTGGATCGGTATCCGAGACGCCCAGGCCGCCGGTCCCACACCCCATCCCTACAGCACTCTGCTGGCCTCGCTCCGCGAAGCTGCGGCTGATGGCCGCGCGTTCTGCCCCATCTCGGACAGCTGCTTCCTGGAAGTCTTCAAGCAATCGGACGCCAGCACGCGCCGAAGGACCTCAGCGCTGATCGATGAGCTGAGCTTGGGGGTCACGATTATTTCGTTCGATCTCCGCATCGGGACCGAGATTGCCCATCTGCTGCATGCAGCACTCACGCCAGAGGAGGTCTATCCACTGGATCATCTCGTCTGGACCAAGCTCAGCTATGCACTGGACTACTTCAGCCCGCCCGTC
>NZ_JBFJMY010000158.1:0-8973 GCF_041633695.1 Hydrogenophaga sp. | reverse complement strand
CGCAGCGGTCCATTTTTCACCGTCTATTTGCCCCATAGCCGGGCTATGGGGCTGCACATCCGGCAAAAACTGTCCTCGCTGGGGGCGATTTTCGCTTTCGACGCCTTCTACCGCGCAGGCTCCTAAGGCTTGCAGTCGCCGCCCATGGACACCGTGCCGTCGCGGCATTCGGTCAGGATGCGGTGATCGGGTGTGCGCGCGGGCTTGTTGGCCGCACCGGTGGCCGCTGAGGCCGCCGGCCGAGCCGGCTTGTCGGGCGTGGCTGCAGCCGCTGGCGTTGGCGGCTTGGTCGGCGCAACCGCAGCGTCCTGCCCCCTCGCGTACACAATCTTCTTGCTGCCGTTGTCGCAGGTGCCCACCACCTCACCGGGTGCCACCGCGTCGGCATCGACCGTGCTCACGGTAAAGCCCGTCACGCCATTGCTGGCGATATTGGCTTCGATCTTGGCGCGGATCGGCTCGCAGGGTTCGGCATGGCTGGCGGTGCTGACCAGCAAGAGTGCGGCCAGCGGCAAAGATGTTTTCCACATAGCTATCAAGGACTTGGACAAAAGCAAAAGGTTCCGATTCTGCAGCCGAAGAGCCGGCCACCAGCATAGGTTCAAAAAGTGGTGAAACCGGGCGCTGAACCCGGCATTCAACGGAAAATCGTGGTCGCCAGGGCCGTCTGCTGTGCCAGGTTCTGAAAACCTTGCGCAATGGGATTGTCCAGGGGCGACACGAACCGGGCCGGTGGGGTCCCGAACAGGGCACGGCTATCGCGTATCAGGTGGGCCTGATCGCAGTAACCCGCGTCCAGCGCCACCTCAGACCAGCGCGCCGGGCCCGCCACGGGTGTGAGTGCGGCCTGCAAGCGCATCACCCGGGAAAAGGTCTTGGGCGCCACACCGACGGCGCGGCGGAAATGCCGCTCCAGCGTGCGCTCGGTAGCCCCGAGCTCGCGCGCCAGCTGCCCCATGCGGGTATCGGCTCCGCCCTGGGTCAAACGCCCCACGGCGGCCTCCACCAGGCGGCTCTGGCCACGCGCCTGCATCAGGTGGAGCAAGAACCGCTCGACGCGGCGCACGCGCGCCACCGGGGTGGGCAGATCAAACAACTCGCTTTCCAGCGCCTCGACTTGCGCCGGGCTGCACAGGTCGCGGATCTCGACCCGCCGACCGGCGAACGCCTCTAGCGACGCGGGTACAAAGCGCGACAGAGCCCAAGGCTTGAAACGCACCGTGATGCCCGCTGCGTGCCCGGCACACGACAACTGCACCGGCCTGAACTGGAAACCGCAGACGGCACTGCGGGTGGTGAAGCGGGCAACGCCGTCCGAGGCGGTCAGCGGCGCGCCGTAGACAAAACACAGGGTCGGGTGGCCATCGGGCAAGAGGGTGAGCGCACTGGCGTCGGGGGCACGTGCACCCAGGGGAATTTCCCAGATCCAGAGGTCCGTGACGCAGTCCGCCAAGGCCGGCGTCGGCTTGAAGGCCTGCATCAACGGAGCGGGCGGCGAGGTGGCCATGGCGCCCGATCTTACTGCGCCGATTCCTCGGGCACCAGCGAGGCAAGACCGAGCTGGCGCTGCAAACCCAGCATGTCTTCCTCACGCCAGTATTCGGCCACCCGTTCGCCCTCCAGGCGCAAGATGGCAATGCCTTCCATGCTGAAGCTGCGCCCGGTGGGTGCCATACCGAACAGGCTTCCGACGTGCCGCCCGGTGTAACGGTAGCGCAAGCTCTGGCGGTCGCCGCAGACCATGCGGTCCAGCACCGTGACCGAGGTCTGGTCGAAGGCGGTACCCAGCGCCTGCACCAGGGCCTGCAAGCCCGCAACACCAGCCGGCAAGCCCACGGCGATGCAAGGATGGGCGAGGACACCGGGCGTCACCAGGCGGGCAACAGCCTCGGTATCGAAACGCACAAAGGCCGCATCCAGAAACTGTTCGACCGTGTCCACCGGTTCGGGCAGACCCAGGGCCTGCGCCATGCGCGCCCACACCGGCGCGGCCAGGTGGGGTCGCACCAGATCGACGACACCCTGGAACATCTCGGCCGGCATACCGGCCTGCACCCCTTGCAGCAAAGCCGCCAGCTCGGCCGGGCGGATGTTGGGGGCCAGCCAGCGCGTGGCCACCGCCATGTCGACCGGCGAAGTGACCGCCACGATGGCGGCGTGGATGTCCATCAGTTCCGCGTCGCTGTGGGTGGCCCACAAGGCGGCGTTGTGCCGGGTTTCCTCGACCTCCATGTGTTCCAGGTTTTCGGCCACAAAAATGGCAATCTCGCGGTACAGCCGGTTCGACAAACGATCGCGTGCGCCTGAGGGGGCATCGGCCAGCGCCTCGGCCAGTGTGCGCAGGTGTTCGATCGCAACGAGGTGTTCCACGTGCTCGGAAGCGATGCGCAGGCTGTGGCCCGTGCGCCGCGCTTCGATGGCGGGATGTACGTAGTGGTTTTCCTTGTCCAGGTGCGTGGCGCAGGCATCCAGCAATTGCTCGAGCTGGTCGAGGCCGGCCTTGAGCGCCGGGTCGTCGTGGCAGTCGAGTCGGCCCCAATCGACCAGGGTGGCTGCCATGAAGGCGCGCAAGCCTTTGTGCATCTGGGCGTACAGATCAAACCGGTCCGCGCCAAAGGCGTCGGAACGCTCCAAACGGGTGCCGGGTTCGACAGGGGTCGCGACGGGGGTGGTGGCGGTAGAGGCCACGACAGAGGCGGTGGTTTTCATGCGGATCTCCAATGGGATGTGCCGGCGCCATCCCGACGGGACGGACTCTTCACGGCCATTCCATCGTAGGAAAACGCGGCCCCACCGTATTGGACATTTCCGACATTTTCAAGCGGGTCAGACCTGGATTGGCCTCCACCATCCCACGGCCGCACCACCCCGCTTCAGATCCCACCGCCAGCGCGGGAACACCTCCCCACTGAAGCCGTCAACGCACGTTCAAGACCTTGGTCACTGGGCTAGGACGCAAACGAAACGCGTCCGGCATGCCCGAACCGAGCAAGGGCCGCAGGTACATGCGGAACGCGTCGGTCACGTCGGTGCCGCTGCTGGAAATGAACCCGTCTTCCATCACCCGCGTCTTGCCGGCCACGGCGGAAAGCGGCAACAGCTCGTAGTCGGCCGAATAAAAACCGGTGCGCTTGATCGCCACCGAGCCGTCCACTTGGCCCCACATCGCGTACTGCACCGCCTTCTCGCCCACCTCGCGCGCTTCGCGCTGGTCCACATCGCTCACGCAACCGATGAAGCTGCGCTGCAGGTAGCCAAAGGTATCGCCGCGCACCCGCTTGATGCCCAGCTTGCTCTTGATTTCTTCGCAAAGCAGATCGGCCAACGCGCCCGTGCCCGAGAGCTGCACATTGCCGTGCGCATCCTTCTCCACATCCTTCGCCAACTGCGTGATGATGAGCTGGCCCGACGCATCGTGAATGCCCTCCGAGACCGCGATCACGCAGCGCCCATGGCGCTCGTACACGGTCTTCACATCGGCCAGGAATTTCTGGATATCGAAGGCCCGCTCGGGCAGATAAATCAGGTGCGGGCCGTCGTCGTCGAACTTCTTGCCCAGCGCAGACGCAGCCGTGAGAAAGCCCGCGTGCCGCCCCATCACCACGCCCACGTACACGCCGGGCAGCGCCGCGTTGTCCAGATTCGCGCCCGCAAAGGCCTGGGCCACGAAACGTGCCGCCGAGGGAAAGCCCGGCGTGTGGTCGCTGCCCACCAGATCGTTGTCGATGGTCTTGGGAATGTGGATGCTGCGCAGCGGGTAGTTGGCTTTGTGCGCCTCTTCGCTCACGATGCGCACCGTGTCCGACGAGTCGTTGCCACCGATGTAGAAGAAGTGCTCGATCTCGTGCGCTTTCAAGACCTTGAAGATTTCCTGGCAGTACTTCAGGTCGGGCTTGTCGCGTGTGGAACCCAGCGCGGAAGAAGGCGTGTTCGCCACCGCTTCCAGGTTGTGGCTGGTCTCTTGCGTGAGGTCCACAAAGTCTTCGTCCACAATGCCGCGCACACCATGGCGCGCGCCGTAGACCAGCCTCACATCCAGAAAGCGCCTCGCTTCGAGCGCAACGCCCACCATGGACTGGTTGATCACCGCAGTGGGGCCACCCCCCTGGGCGACAAGAATTTTTCCAGATGGCATGAGCAAACTCCTTGTAGATCAAGAATGCAAGTGTGAACCCAATCGCGCCGCGGGTTCAAGCACCGGCGACATTCTGCCGCGCCAATGGACGACAGCGCCGCTGCTATGGCACCTTTCTGAGCCCGCGACCAATGGTGAGGTGCTGGCCAGGTCCGGGCGCGATGACCACGAGCGAGACGGCAGCAAAGTAGGTAAAGGATGAGTTGAAAAGGAACATTTTGAGGTCAGAACACAACCGCATACCGTTTGGGAGATACAGGGTGCGACCCGAGCGGATATTCTTCAGTCCAGACCGCATTTTCATACTTGAGTACCAAAATTGTCCCCCTGCTATGTTCACAAAGCCCACCTGCGGCACAAGGGCGCCCATGGACGCAAGCGTGACCAGCGAACGGAGCCATTCCCGAACCTCGTTTCCTCATGAAAACCCTCCACAACCCCCACCACGCGCTGCACCAGGGGCGCGAAGAGATGTTCCGTGGCCGCATGGTGCCTTGCCACGAAGTGCCGGCGCGGCTGGACTTCGTGTTGACCGAGTTGCAGCGCCGTGCGCTCGGTCCGCTGGAAACACCTGCGATACCGCAAGCCGATCTGGACGCGGCGATTGCCCGCGTGCACAGCACCCGCTACACGGATTTCCTCGCCACCGCCTGGGATGAGTGGGTAGCGATGGACCCGGCGAATGCGCAACGCGATGCCCTGCCCTCGGTCTGGCCGCTGGGGAACCAGCACGCATTCCGCACCGACGTGTTGCCGCAGAACTTCGCGGCCCGGCTGGGCGTGTTTGCCTACGACTCGGGTTCGCCGCTGATGGCGGGCACCTGGACGGCGGCGCGTGGCGGTGCGGCTTGCGCGCTGGCGGCGGCGCGCGAGGTGCTGGGTGGCGCAGCCAGCGCATTCGCGCTCACACGCCCGCCGGGCCACCACGCGGGACCGGACTTTCTCGGTGGCTACTGCTTTCTGAACAATGGCGCGATCGCGGCACAAGCCTTGCGCGACGGCGGCAAACAGCGCGTGGCGGTGCTCGACGTGGACTACCACCACGGCAACGGCACCCAAAGCATTTTTTACGAGCGCAACGATGTGCTCACCATCTCCATCCACGGCGACCCGGCCACCGAATACCCGTTTTTCATCGGCCATGCGGACGAGCGCGGCGCAGCCGCAGGTGTTGGCTTCAACCTCAACTTGCCGTTGCCGCGCGGCAGCGACTTCACCACCTGGCGCGCCGCGCTGGGGCAGGCGCTGCAAGCGGTGGCCGACTTCAAGGCCGATGCGCTGGTCGTGCCCATGGGCTTGGACACCTTTGAAGGCGATCCGATTTCGGGCTTCACGCTGCAATGCGAGGACTACTTTGCCGTGGGCGCGGCCCTGGCCAGCGCCGGTCTGCCCACGGTGTTCACGTTTGAAGGCGGCTACGCCGTGGAGGCGGTGGGCGTGAACGCGGTGAACCTGTTGTACGGCTTTCAGCGGGGCGGTTGAAAGCAGTCCCCCTGCACCACAAAGAAAAAGCGGCCGAGGCCGCTTTTTCTTTGTTTGGAGAACCGGTGGACGATCAGGCCGCTTTCCAGAAGATGTAGTCGGCCTGGTAGTTCACGATCTGCTTGGCGCCCACATTGGCCATGCCGCATGCCGACGCTGGGGCCACGCCGCCACGGGTTTTCACACGCTGGATGTAGGTCACGCCGCTCATGGCACCCACGCCCATGGCGGGGTTGGCCTGCACAAACTGCAGGGGGATGTTGCCGTCACCACCGGGCGACACGGCCAGTTGCTTGCCTGTGATCTTGGAGCCGTCCATCGCCTCCCAGGTGGCGGGTGGGCCGTAGTACTTGCCCAGTTGCTGGCCGCCTCGGCTCATGAGCTTGGCATCGGGGCCAGCGAAGACCCAGGCGTATTTGCCGGCCATGTCTTTGTCGGCGCGGCATTCGTAGGTGATTTCACCCACGCCCACGGTTTCCATGGCCACACGGTGGCCAGCGGGCACTTGCATGCTGTCGGGCAACATGGCTTGTGAATACATGGCGGGCGCGCCCATGTTGCTGGCGCAGGCGGTGAGGGCCAGCAACGTGGCGGCGGCCAGGGTGGTTTTGATCATCATGGGGAACTCCTAAGAAGGTGTGAAGAAAAAGCGGGTGGTGGCGGCGAAAGCGGGGGTGTTCAGGCGCCGAAGGACAAGGCACCGGCGGGCAGGGGGCGGCCCAGGGCGTTGTTCAGGATCGTGAAGTGCATGGTTTCGTCGGCGGCCAGTCGAGCGGCCACCTTGGCCAATTCGCGGTCGCCAAAGGCGGGGATCACGCCCAGGTAGGCGTTGGTGGCGCCCAGTTCCAGGCGGGCAGCCAGGCTCAGCACATCGGCCTGGGTCTTGAGCGAACCGGCGTTGAGCGACTCGGCATAGGCTTCCAGCTTCATTTCGGCCACAGGCTTGCCGCCCAGTTTCTGGATCGTGGCCATCAAGGCGTCGCGGTGGGTTTTGTGGTGGCCCTGGAACATCACGGCGATGTCGAGCACCGGCTTTTGCAGCAGACCGCTGCCCGCGCCCAGTTGGTAGGCGTTGATGGCTTCGTGCTCCAGGCCCAGCGCCACGTTGAGGATGGAGACGTCTTGCGACATGTCTGCCATCTTGTCGCCCTTCATGCCGGCGGCCATGGCTTCGTGGCCACCCAGCAAGGCGATGGCAACGGCGGACAGTGCGCCGCCTTTGCCCATGAAGGCGCGGCGCGAGGCACGGATATCGATCAGAGCGGGGGATGCGTTCGTTGCGGTCATTTGGATTCCTTGGTGGGTTGTGGGGTTCGGGGTCAGGCGGTTTGCATGACCCACGTTCTGGATACGCAGAGCCGGTGGCCACCGGATTCAAAAAAGGCAAAAAAAAGATTTGCACCCAGGTTGCTGTGCTGTTTTGCCCGCCTTTTCATATGACCGGCTGAATCTGACCGCGCCTGTGCTGCGTAGTCAGATCAAGACGCACAGGGCCTGCCCTGCCGAGCAAAGCCCCGCCGCGAGAACCCTTACCCGATCTATGGCCCCAGAACACACCATGAAGAACCACCTGAAACAAGCGCTTTCGTCCGCTGGGTCAACGCCGTTGCGCACGCCCCAGGTCTGGCGGGGTGCGTGGGTCCGCTTGAGCCGTGTCTGGCCCGGCA
Organism: Hydrogenophaga sp.; assembly: GCF_041633695.1. Classification (GTDB taxonomy): domain Bacteria; phylum Pseudomonadota; class Gammaproteobacteria; order Burkholderiales; family Burkholderiaceae_C; genus Hydrogenophaga. Next base: position 1,689 of record NZ_JBFJMY010000158.1, on the reverse strand, counting down.
TGGGCGCCACCCGGTCATTGCAATTCCCGCACAATGCGGGCATGAGCCTGGAACCCGACGCCGAATTGATGGACTTGATCGACCGCATCGCCCGCCGCGATGAACCGGCGCTCAAGGCCTTGTACGACCGCACTTCGTCCAAGCTCTATGGGCTCTCGCTGCGCGTGGTGCGCAAACACGAGTGGGCCGAAGACGCCTTGCAAGAGACGTTTTTGCAGATCTGGCGCAACGCGCCCGACTACCGCGCCTCGCTCAGCCCACCCATGGCCTGGCTGGGTCTGATCGTGCGCAGCCGTTCGCTCGATCTGCTGCGCCGGCGCAGCGCCGAGCGTGGGCACCTGACGCAGGAGATCGACGAAGTGATGGCCGACACCCTGGCCGGCGATTCGCCCAACCCCATGGACACCAGCCTGGCCAGCCAGCAGGCCTGGGCCTTGCACCAATGCCTGGGCAAGCTGGAGAACAAACAACGCGAAGTGGTGAGCCTGGCCTATCTGCGCGACCTGAGCCACAGCGAACTGGCCGAACAACTCAAGCTACCGCTGGGCACCGTGAAGACCTGGATACGCCGGGGCCTGGACCAGTTGCGCAGCTGCATGGCGCACTTTGCCTGAGGAACCCGCCATGAACCTCCTTCAAAACCCCGAATTGCTCGACCAGCTGGCCAGCGCTTACGCGCTGGGCACCTTGCGCGGTGGCGCGCGCCGCCGCTTCGAAACCCTGGCCCGCGAACACGCCCCGGTGCGCGCCGCCGCCCTGATCTGGCAAAGCCGCGTGGCCGGCATGAACGAGCTGCAAGCCCCCACGGAACCGGCACCTGCGGTCTGGACCCGCATCGACAACCTGGTGCGCGCCGAATCCGAACAACAAGCCATGGCTGCGGCCCGGGCCACCCCGGCCCAGCCCGAAACGGGTGGCTGGCTGCGCAGCCTGATGCTGTGGCGCGGCGCGGCCGGTGCCGGCGCCCTGGCCACCGTGCTGGCCGTGGTCACCGCCGTGGGCGTGCGCGACCGCATGGGCGAGCAGATCGGCGAGCTGCAGGCCAAGCTGGAAAGCCAGCCGCAGATCGAATACGTGGCCGTGCTCAACGACGACCAGTCCAGCGCCTCGATGCTGGTGACCTTCGACCCCAACAGCAAGCGCCTGACGCTGCAACGCGTGGGCGGCTTCCAGGAGGCTTCGGACAAGTCGCTGCAACTCTGGGCGCTGCCGCCCGAGGGCGGGCCGCGCTCGCTGGGTGTGCTGAGCCGCGACAAGCTGTTGCAGCTGGTGGCCGGTGAGAACGACGTGCGCGAAGTGCCGACGCTGGCAATCAGCCTGGAACCCAAGGGCGGCGTGCCGAGCGAAACCGGTCCCACCGGCCCGGTGCTGTTCAAAGGCGCTTTGATCCAGAAAATGCTCTGAGGGCCGGGTCCTCGAACCGACCCGACCGCTCAAAATCCGCCCCCAGACGCAGGACTACTGCCGCGCGCTGCGCAGGTTGACGGGCGGCGGCTGCGGGTGGCTGCAACGCCAGGGGTTGATGTCCAGCCCGCCGCGGCGGGTGTAGCGCGCGTACACGCTGAGCTTGGCCGGCTTGCAGCGCCGCCAGATGTCCATGTAGATGCGCTCCACACACTGCTCGTGGAATTCGTTGTGGTTGCGAAAGCTCACGATGTACTGCAACAGCCCGGCCTGGTCGATCTGCGG
>NZ_JBFJMY010000157.1:0-9053 GCF_041633695.1 Hydrogenophaga sp. | reverse complement strand
GTGCGCCAGGCGCCGCGCCACCTCGCCCCAGGCTTTGGCGCGCTGGGCCGAAACCATTTCCGACACGTCGTCGAACACCAGCAATTGCTCGTTCTGCGGCAGCAGCGCGCCACGCGCGATCAGGGTGATGCCTTCGTCAAACGGGGTGGTGCCGTTGGCCGACAGCTCAAACGACTGCTGCCAGTGCCCGCCTTCGTGCGGCGTCTGGTCTGAAAGAAAGCGTTCGAACTGCTGGAGCACGCCGGTGGCAAAGGTTTCCAGGCCCGGCACTTCGGCCAGGGGTTTGCCCATGTGCAAGGCCAGCGGTGTGCGCAGAATGCGTGCCGCACCGGGGTTGACACTGAGCAGGCGCCCTTGTTCGTCGAGCACCACCACACCGGCGGTGAGGTTGTCCAGAATGGTTTGCAGGTTGGAGCGCGCAGCGTCCACTTGTTCCATGCTGGCCTGCACGGCGGAGCGTGCGTCGGCCAGGTCCTGCGTCATGTGGGCAAAGCTGCGGGTCAGGCCGGCGAGTTCGTCGCGCGCCGTGAGCGCGGGTTTGGGCGCGAGATTGCCCAGTGCCACTTCGCGCATGCCTTCGGCCAGCACCAGCAGCGGGCGCACCAGCTGGTTGCCCAGCAGCACCGCCAGCAGCACGGCGCCGAACACGGCCAGGAACAGGGCCAGCGTGAGGGTGCCGATGTACATGCTGCGCAAGCCTTCGCGCGCCAGGGCGCGCTCCTGGTATTCGCGGTTCGCCAGCTGCACGGCCAGGGCATCGGCCACCAGGGCGGGGGGCATGGGCACGATCACCTGCAGAAAGCGCGGTTCGCTGTTGAAGCCCAGGCTGGACGCGTTGACCAGGGCCAGTACTTTGATGCGCGCCTCGCCCGCCGCCCGGGCCGCCTCCAGAGCGCCGTCGCTGCCCTCTTCCAGGCCCTCAATCTGTGCCATGACGCGCGCCTCGCGCACGCTGCGCAGCAGGGCCGCACTGGGCCGTGCCGGGTTGAGATCGAAACGCGAGGCACCGGAACTGGCCAGCGCCTGGCCAGCGGCGCTCCAGAGCACGATGTCGGACGCCGAGAGCTGCTCACGCAAACGCTCCAAGGTCAAGACCGCCGAAGCATCGGGCATGCCAGACAACCCCGCCGCCGCGAGCCGGGTTTTGGAACTCAGGTCGGCGGTCATGGTGTCGAGCATGGTGCGCCCCAGGTTGAGACCGGCGGTCAGCGCCGACTCGACCCGCACATCGAACCAACTCTCGATCGAGCGCGATACAAACTGGTAGGACACGGTGTAAATCAGCAAGCCGGGCAACAAACCCACCAGCGCGAAAATCGCCGCCAACTTGACCAGCAAGCGGCTGCCAAAGCGCCCGCGCCGCCAGCGCAAGCCCAGGCGCACCGCAAACCACAGGATGACCAGCAACAAGACCCCGGCCACGGTGGCGTTGACGGCGACCAGCCAGGCAAAGTTTTGCTCGTAGAGCGCGCGGTTTTTGGTGGCCAGCGTCAGCAAGAACAGCAACACCATGGCCACACCGACCATGAACACAATGGCCGTGCCCACCGCCCAGCGCAGAGGTGCGGTGGTCTTCTTGGGGTGGTGGAAGCCCGAGTCGCTCATGTCAACGGGGCGCTGCGCCGGCGCAACACGCCAGCGGCAGACTGGCCGCGCGGGCTCGGTTCCGGTTGGGCATCATCGCGCAGGCTCGGTCGGCGCGCTCGGGGGCGGCTCCGCCACGGGCAGCGCCTCGCCCCGGCTGTCTGGGCGTTTCTCGGTTTCAGTGCGCTCGGGCACCACCAGGCTGCGCTCCACGTCGATGGTCCATTCCGGCTGGTTCGCCATGCCGATCTGGAACGGTCGGGGCAACAACGACAGGTCGAGCCGGAAGCGCACCTCGATGCGGTGGCTGCCACCCTCTTCCAGCCTCGCCGCGTCGGCCACCTTCCAGCGCGAGACGCGGCCCACCCCGGCCAGTGCATCGGTCAGGCTTTCAAAGTTCTGGTGCAAGGTGTATTGCAAACCCGCTCCGGTGCTGTTGCCCCCGGCTTCGCTGGACAAGCTCATGCGCCAGCGCCGCGTCAGGGGCTGGTAGGCAAGGCGCAAGGTGCGGTTGGCACTGGCCACGCGTTTGTCGGCCCAGTACCAGCGCTGGCGGTACACATCGACCTGCCACACGAAGTACAGCGGCACGGCCTTGAACAAGGCGGATTCGACCGGCGCTTCGGGGGCGAGTTCGAGCCGCGCGGTGAGGTACAAGGCTTCGTCGGAGCGCTGCACGCTCAGTTGCACCGTATCGGGTGCGACCGCTTGTGCCGACGCGGCTTGCCATCCGGCGATCAGCCACAGCGTGCAAGCGGCGAACAAGCCACCCGCGACCGCATCCCTCAGGACCCGACCGGGTGACCGGTCAAGGTGCTGACTTGTCGATGCAGGCATAGAAAAAACCGTCGTTGCCACCCGATCGATTGTCGTTGAACCCACCCGCGCCAGCGTCCGACCCGGGCAGCAAATGGCCCACCGGGTGTGCGATGTGGGCATTGGTGTGGCGCTCAAGAAACGCTTGTACCTGATCGGCGCCTTCTTCACGGAACACCGAGCAGGTGGCGTACAGCAAACGGCCACCCGGTTTGAGCAAGGGCCAGAGCGCCTCCAGCAGTTGGCGCTGGATGGTGGCCAGCTGGGCCACGTCGCTGGCGCGGCGCAGCCACCGCACATCGGGGTGGCGCCGCACAATGCCCGAAGCGGTGCACGGGGCGTCGAGCAAGATGGCGTCGAACGGCTGGCCGTCCCACCAGTCGTTGGGGCGGCTTGCGTCGGCGCAGCGCACCTGTGCACTCAGGCCCAGACGCTGCAGGGTGTCCTGCACGCGCTCGCAGCGGCTGGCGTCCATGTCCAGCGCCAGCAGGTCCATGTCGGTACATTCCAGCAGATGCGCGGTCTTGCCGCCGGGAGCGGCGCAAGCGTCCAGCACCCGCTGCGCCTTGCTCCAGCTGCGGCCTTGCAACAACAGGCCGGCGGCCATTTGTGCCGCACCATCCTGCACCGAACAGGCACCGGCCCGAAAGCCAGGCAGGCGGTCCACCGGCTGGGGCGCGTCCAGCACCAGGCCATCTTCGCCAATGGGTTCGGCCTTCCAGCCCTGCTCGGCCAGCAGCGCCTGGTAGGCGGCACGCGACTGGTGGCGGCGGTTGACGCGCAAGCTCATCGGCCCGGGCAGGTTGTCGGCGCGCAAAATCGCCTCCCAATGCAAGGGGTGGTCGCGGCGCACCCGCTCGATCCACCACAGGGGGTGGTTCCAGCGGGCCTGCGGATCGTCCTGGATGCGGGCACACAAAGCGCTGCGTTCGCGCAGGAAACGGCGCAGGCAGGCGTTGATGAACCCGGCTTGCATGCGCGTCTGTCGCATCTGCTTGGCCGCGTCCACCGTCTGGTCAACCACCGTGTGTGCCGGGTAGCGCGCACCCGCTTCGTCGTCGAGCAAGAGCGCCAATGCGCAGTGCAGCAAGGCCAGCACGGGTGCAGCCGGCGCACGCTGCACCAGTTGTTGCGACAAGACACGTGCCGCACCCAGGTGGCGCAACACGTGGAAAGTCAGCGCCTGAACGCCGGGCCGAAAATGGGTTTTGACCTGCGGCAGCACCTCGTTGAGCGAGCGCCCCTGCTCCACCGCCAGCACACATTGGGCGGTGAGTTGCAACTGCATGGCGAGCGTGGGTGGCGTGGCCCCGGATGCGGCGGCAGAACGATCGGATGGCGTGGGCGTGCTCAGAAAAAATCCATTCAAGTCAGGGTCCAGTTCGGACCATTGTCGCCGCCGGGCGGATCGCCCTGGACCTTGTTGCCTGCGGGGGTGGCCTCATCGCGGAACGGGGTCGCTGCGGTCTCGTCCGAACGGCCCTGGCCGGGTGGCAAAGGGCCCATGCTGCGACCGTAGATGCGGCGGATGCGCTGCGCTAGCGAGGGGTGGGAATCGAGCCAGGAGCCCATCTTGCCGGTGTCGAACGAGACCAACAGCATGTGCTGCACGGCAGAGCCCATGCGGCTGGTCACAACGCCTTCGCGCTGTTGGCTCAATATCTTGCGCAACACACCGCCCAGGCCATCGCGGCTGCGCGTCCACTGCACGGCCCGCGCATCGGCCAGGTATTCGCGCTGACGCGACACCGCCGCCTGCAGGGCACGCCCGGTCAACCATCCCAGCCAGCCCACGCACATGATGGCCAAACCCAGAATGGCAAACGCCATGCGGCGGTCTCTCTCGTCCGGCTCGAACAAGTGCTGCCCCATGCGAAACAGCATCTCCAGGCCAAACACCATGCCGATCAAGCGCATGTTCAGGCGCGTATCGCCCTCGCGGATGTGGCTGAACTCGTGTGCGACCAAGCCTTGCAGCTCTTCGCGGGTGAGGTGGTCGAGCGCACCACGGGTCACAGCCACCACCGCGTCGTCTTCGTCCCAACCGGTGGCAAAGGCGTTGATGCTGTCGTCGCGCGCCACCACCATGGCGTGTGGCCGTTTCATGCTGGCGGAAATCGCCATCTCGTCGACGATGTTGCAAAAGCGCTGTTCATCGAAATCACCGGACGAGCGTGCCGGGCGTGCGTTCATCTGTTGTTCGGCCAGCCGCACGCCACCACCGGTCAGGCGCGATGTCTCCACCCACCAGCCCCCCAGTACAAACAGCAGCGTGACCGCCGTGTTGACCACGAAGTAGTGGCGCGGATAGCCGCTGGCACCGGGCGCCCAGAAGCCCCAGGTCAAACCCCAGGCCAGCGCCAGCGCCGCGTTCACCGCCAGCACCAACAAGAGCAAGCTCAGGGCAAAGGCCAGCAGCAGCTTGCGTGTTTCGCCACGCGCCTCGCGTTGCGATTCAAAGATCAGCACAAGCGCGCCCGGTTGAGCCAGCGGCGTGACCGCAAGACGGGCGAAGCCAGATGCTGCATCAGATTTCGATCCGCACCGCCTGGCGCTCCACCTCGCTGGTGGTGGATTCGAGCATGGCCTGGGTGCCAAAACCAAACAGGCGGGCGATGACCAGGGTGGGGAACTGGGCCGCCGCGTCGTTGAATTCCAGCACGTGGTCGTTGTAGGCCTGGCGCGCAAAGCCGACCCGGTTCTCGGTGCTGGACAGCTCTTCGCTGAGTTCGCGCATGGTTTGATCGGCCTTGAGCTCGGGATAGGCCTCGGCCACCGCAAACAGGCGGCCCAGGGCGCCACCCAACATCTGCTCGGCGCCCGCCAAAGCGCCGAGGGCGCCGGCATTGAGCGGGCTGCTGGCGGCCGACTGTTCGGCAGAGCGCGCCTGGTTGCGCGCCGCGATCACGGCTTCCAGCGTCTGCGATTCGTGCGCGAGGTATTTGCGCGCCACCTCCACCAGGTTGGGAATCAGGTCGTAGCGGCGCTTGAGCTGCACATCGATCTGGCCAAAGGCGTTGGCGATCGCGTTCTTCAAGCGCACCAAGCGGTTGTAGGCGCCCACGGCCCAGAAAATACCCAGCAAGACCAGAGCCAAGACCATCCAGAGTGCGACCGACATCTTTTGCTTCTCCTATGCGTTCTGTTCAACGGCGACGCGCCTAGGCCATCCGAGCGAGGCCGAAAGCAATATAACCCAGCGCTTTACACAGCTGCTTTGCTCCGGCCAGCCCGACAAATAAAAACGCCCCCGGTCGGACAACCGGGGGCGTTTGGGGTTCAGGCGGTGGGCCCGAACCGGTGCTTAGCAACGCTTATTCAGAAGCATCGCTGACGCTGGACGCGTCACCGCCATCGGCTTGGTCGGCGTGCTCCGCCTGGTCTGCAGCCAACGACAGCGCGTCGGCTTCGGCGATGGCGCGGCGCTCTTCGTCGTCCATCTTTTCCTTGACCTTGCGGGCTTCGTGGTAGGCCATGCCGGTGCCGGCAGGGATCAAGCGACCCACGATCACGTTTTCCTTCAAGCCACGCAGCTCGTCGCGCTTGCCCATGATGGCAGCCTCGGTGAGCACGCGGGTGGTTTCCTGGAAGGAAGCCGCCGAGATGAAGGAGTCGGTGGACAGCGAGGCCTTGGTGATACCCAGCAAGACGTTGCTGAAGGTCGGCGCAATCTTGTTTTCGGCGTGCAAAGCATCGATCGTGTTCAAGATTTCCGAACGCTCCACCTGCTCACCGGCGATGTAGCTCGAATCGCCCACGCTGTCGACGATCACGCGGCGCAGCATCTGGCGCACGATCACTTCGATGTGCTTGTCGTTGATCTTCACGCCTTGCAGGCGGTAGACGTCTTGCACTTCGTCGACGATGTAGCGCGCCAGTTCTTCGATGCCCAACAAACGCAGGATGTCTTGCGGGTCGGCTGGGCCGTCCACAATGCTCTCGCCCTTGTTGACCACCTGGCCTTCGTGCACCAGCATGTTCTTCTCTTTGGGGATCAGCTCGTCCCAGATCGTGCCTTCGGGATCGGTGATCTGCAACCGGACCTTGCCCTTGGTTTCCTTGCCGAACGAGACCGTACCGGTCATCTCGGCCAGCATGCCTTTGTCCTTGGGCGAACGGGCTTCGAACAGCTCGGCCACACGCGGCAGACCGCCGGTGATGTCGCGCGTCTTCTGGCCTTCGACCGGGATACGGGCCAGCACCTCGCCTGGACCCACGTCCATGCCGTCGCGCACCTGGATCAACGAACCGATAGGGAAGCCGATGGTCACCGAATGGTCGGTGCCCGGGATCTTCACTTCGTTGCCGGTGCCATCGATCAACTTGACCTGTGGACGCACCACCTTGGTCACGCCACGGCGCTTGGGATCGATCACCACCAGGGTGGACAAGCCGGTCACATCGTCGACCTGCTTGGCCACGGTGAGGCCTTCTTCCACGTTCTCGAAGTTCACCTTGCCGGCGAATTCCGTGATGATGGGGCGGGTCAGCGGATCCCAGTTGGCCAGGATCACGCCGGCCTTGACCTGCTGATCGGCCTTGACCGAGAGGATCGCACCGTAAGGCACCTTGTGGCGCTCGCGCTCGCGGCCGTGCTCGTCGTGCAACACGATCTCGCCGGAACGGGCGATCACCACCTGTTCACCTTTGCTGTTGGTCACGTAGCGCATGGTGGCGTTGAAGCCGATCACGCCATTGGACTTGGCTTCCACGCTGGAGGCCACCGCCGCACGCGACGCCGCACCACCGATGTGGAAGGTACGCATGGTCAGCTGCGTGCCGGGCTCACCGATGGACTGGGCGGCGATCACGCCGACCGCTTCACCGATGTTCACCAGACCGCCACGACCCAGGTCGCGGCCGTAGCACTTGGCGCAGATGCCGAAGCGGGTTTCGCAGGTCAGTGCGGTACGCACTTTGACCTCGTCCACCGCAGCGGCTTCGAGCACATCGAGCATGTCCTCGTCGAGCATTTCGCCCGCTGCGGTCAGCACTTCGCGCGTTTCCGGGTGGATCACTTCTTCGGCCGTGGTACGGCCCAGGATGCGGTCGCGCAAGGATTCGATGACCTCACCACCTTCGACGATGGCGCGCATGACCGTGCCATTGACGGTGCCGCAATCCTGCTGGTTGACCACCAAGTCTTGCGTCACGTCCACCAGGCGACGGGTCAGGTAGCCCGAGTTGGCCGTCTTCAACGCCGTGTCGGCCAGACCCTTACGGGCGCCGTGGGTGGAGATGAAGTACTGCAACACGTTCAGACCTTCACGGAAGTTCGCCGTGATGGGGGTCTCGATGATGGAGCCGTCGGGCTTGGCCATCAGGCCACGCATGCCGGCCAGCTGGCGGATCTGGGCGGCAGAACCGCGCGCACCGGAGTCGGCCATCATGTAGATGGAGTTGAACGACTCCTGGTCCACTTCGTTGCCGTCGCGGTCGGTGGTCTTTTGCTTGGCCAGCTGGGCCATCATGACCTTGGAGATCTCGTCGCCGGCCTTGCCCCAGATGTCCACCACCTTGTTGTAGCGCTCGCCCGAAGTCACCAGACCGGAGGCGTATTGCTGGGCGATTTCTTTCACCTCGGCTTCGGCACGGCCAATAACGGCCGGCTTTTCCTTGGGCACCAGCATGTCGTCCACCGCGATCGAGATACCCGAACGCGTGGCCAGGCGGAAGCCGTATTGCAGCAGCTTGTCTGCGAACACCACGGTTTCCTTCAGGCCGCACTTGCGGAACGAGGTGTTGATCAGGCGCGAGATTTCCTTCTTCTTCAAAGGCTTGTTCAGCACTTCGAAAGGCAGGCCCTTGGGCAGGATCTCGGACAGGAGCGCGCGGCCCACCGTGGTGTCGATCAGCGAGATCGACGAGGTGAACTCACCGGTTTCCTTGTTCTTGGCCCACTGCACCAGACGCACGCTGATCTTGGACGTGATTTCAACCACACCGTTGTCGATCGCACGCTGCACTTCCAGCACGTCGGAGAAGATCATGCCTTCGCCCTTGCCATTGATCTTCTCGCGGGTGGCCGAGTACAGACCCAGCACCACGTCTTGCGAAGGAACAATGGACGGCTCACCGGAGGCCGGGAACAGGATGTTGTTCGACGCCAGCATCAGCGTGCGGGCTTCGATCTGGGCTTCCACCGACAGCGGCACGTGAACGGCCATCTGGTCACCGTCGAAGTCGGCGTTGAAGGCCGCGCAAACGAGGGGGTGCAGCTGGATCGCCTTGCCTTCGATCAGGATGGGCTCAAACGCCTGGATACCCAGGCGGTGCAGCGTGGGCGCGCGGTTCAGCATCACCGGGTGCTCTTTGATCACCTCTTCCAGGATGTCCCACACCACTGGCGTGCCGGCTTCCACTTCCTTCTTCGCGGCCTTGATGGTGGTCGCGATGCCCATGGCTTCCAGGCGCGAGAAGATGAAAGGCTTGAACAGCTCCAGGGCCATCAGCTTGGGCAGACCGCACTGGTGCAGCTTGAGCGTAGGGCCCACCACGATGACCGAACGGCCGGAGTAGTCGACGCGCTTGCCCAGCAAGTTCTGGCGGAAACGACCGCTCTTGCCTTTGATCATGTCGGCCAGCGACTTCAGGGCGCGCTTGTTGGCGCCCGTCATGGCCTTGCCGCGACGGCCGTTGTCCAGCAAGCTGTC
>NZ_JBFJMY010000156.1:0-9073 GCF_041633695.1 Hydrogenophaga sp. | reverse complement strand
GCGGTGAGGTCGCCGTCGTCGTCGTAGACACGGTCCGATGCGATGAACCCGAGCTGGTTGATGTAAAAGTCGGCCAGCGGAGCGACGCGCTGTGTGCGCAGCGCAAAGTGCTGCAAACGCGCCGACAGACCGGATGGCGGCGCTGCGGCGGGTGCTGCCGGTGCTGCCTCTGGAGCCTGGAACGCCACCTCATGGCCTTTAGGGTCGCGCAGAGCGTAGTGGGTCGCCGTGTCCTCGATCAGTGCCACGGCGCGCGTGAGCAGTGTGGCGCGGTGGGCGTCGAACGCGGCCCGATCACCGAAGCGCAGCGTGACGCGGCGCAATTGCGCCGGTGCACCAGCCGTGAATGTCAAGCGCCGTTCTGGTGCGCTGCAGATGAAGGTACCGTCTTGTTCGGTGCAATCCAGCCGGAAGGTCTTGGCGTAAAACGCAGCCAGTGCCTGCGGGTCGCTTGCGCTGAGGTCGAGTTGACCGAGGGTGGCGCCGATTTCCATGTGTGGGACTCCTGTTCGAGGACACGATGATCGGTGCTGACGGGATAGGCGTCAAAGGCGAGTCTCACATGTTGAGACTTGAAACCAAGATTGATCAAACCCTGAGCGGTGTGATTTGATCGCCACCTCGTCGTTATCCCCATGGAGAGTTCAATGCGCAAGAAAGACATTCCCGCCCACATACTGCCCAAGCACCTGGCGCTCTACTACGGTGGCCAGTGGCATGAACCGAGAGCCGGCCAGTACGCCGACACGCTCAATCCCGCCTACAACGAAGTCATCGCGCAGGCGCCGGTCGCCGATGCCGACGACGTCGATGGCGCCGTGCGCGCCGCGCACGCAGCGTTCGCCACATGGCGCAAGGTGACGCCGACCGACCGCGGCCGCCTGCTGCGCAAGGCCGCTAGCGCGCTGCGCGAACACGCCGATGAACTGGCAACGCTGGATGCGCTCAATACCGGCAACCCGTTTTCGATGCTGCGCGGCGACGCCGGCATGGCTGCCGACGGCCTCGACTACTTCGCCGGTCTCGCCACCGAGATCAAAGGCGAGACGATCCCGATGGGTGACAACCACCTCAACTACACGTTGCGCGAGCCCATGGGGGTGGTGGCGCGCATCGTCGCCTACAACCACCCGTTGATGTTCGCCGCGCTGCGCATCGCCGCACCGCTGGCCGCTGGCAACACGGTGGTTGTGAAGTCACCCGATCAAGCGCCGCTGTCGCTGTTCCGGCTGGCGGAAATCATCGGTGACATCTTCCCCGCCGGGGTGGTCAACTTTCTCAGCGGTGGCCGCGCATGCGGAGAAGCGCTGTCGCAGCACCCACTGGTGCGCAAGGTGACGCTGATTGGTGGCGTGCCGACCGGCAAAGCGGTGATGCGATCGGCGGCGGACACCTTGAAGCCGGTGTTGCTCGAACTGGGCGGCAAGAACGCGCTGATCGCTTATCCGGACGCCGATTTCGACAAGCTCGTCAACGGGATCATCGGTGGCATGAACTTCACCTGGTGTGGGCAGTCGTGCGGTTCGACGAGCCGCGTCTTCCTGCACGCGTCGATCCACGATCAGGTGCTGGCGGCAGTCGCCGAGCAACTGCCGAAGCGGCACCGCCCCGGCATCCCGACCGACCCCGAGACGACCATGGGTTCGCTCGTCAGCCGGGCCCAACTCGAAAAGGTGCAAGGCTTTGTGCGCGACACCTTGGTTGAAGGCGGTCGCCTCGTTTGCGGTGGCAAGCAGCCCAGCGATGTGGCCCTGGCCGATGGCTGTTTCTTCGAGCCGACGGTGTTCGCCGACATGCGCGCCGACATGCGGCTGGCGCGCGAAGAGGTGTTCGGCCCGGTGATGGCGGTGTTCAAGTGGAGCGACGAAGACGCGCTCTTTGAGCAGGTCAACGGCGTCGACTTTGGCCTGACCGGATCGATATGGACCCGGGATCTGAACACCGCCCACCGCGCGGTGCAGCGCATCGATACGGGGTACGTGTGGGTCAACAACTCGAGCCAGCACTTTCTGGGCACGCCGTTCGGTGGCATCAAACAATCGGGTATCGGGCGCGAGGAGTGCTTTGAGGAATTGCTTGAGTTCACGGTGACGAAGAACGTCAATGTGAAGCTGGGTTGAGCGTGGGGTGGGCGCCGCTTTGCTGGGTATCCACCAAAGCGGCGTAAGTGTGCGATCCATCCCACAAGGCCGAAGCGCGACCTGATGACCCGGCTCAAGGGCGTTTCCTGCAGGATCGCCGCGTCACTGCGCGGGTACCCGCATGGTCAGCACCACTTGCCAGACGGCACATCTCACCATTTTTGGCCGGTCGGTGCAGTGGGGGTCTGGAATTGCGCATCGCCTATAAGCTGCGAAAGCTGAAAAATCTGAACAATCAAAATAACTAATGGAGTTCCAAACCCACTGATGTTGTGAGGCTTGTCACTGAAATCCCAGGGTATACCCACCCGTGCCTAGGGCTTCCACGCATGAAAGCCCGGAAACGCTTGGCTACAATTCCGCCACCAACCCGCAGTCTGTCCTGTTCCAAGGTCGAGCCTGGCGGGTTTTTTGCTACTAGGTTGAAACAGGCCGTTGCCACACCGGCAGCAAGGGCCTGAAAAAAACGGAGAAGTTTCATGGAAACCTTGCTGCAGCAGATCATCAACGGTCTGGTTCTCGGCAGTATGTACGCGCTGGTGGCCTTGGGCTACACCATGGTGTACGGCATCATCGGCTTGATCAACTTCGCGCACGGCGACGTGCTCATGGTGGGGGCGCTCACCAGCTGGTCCATCATCCAGAGCATGATGGAGTCGTCCCTGGGGTTGCCCAGCTGGCTGTTGCTCCTGCTGGCCACCGTCATCGCCATGGTGGTGTGCGCGGCCTTGAACTTTGTGATCGAAAAGCTGGCCTACCGGCCGCTGCGCAATTCGCCCAGGCTGGCGCCGCTGATCACGGCCATCGGGATGTCGCTCCTGCTGCAAACCTTGGCCATGATCATCTGGAAGCCGAACCCGAAGTCTTACCCTTCGATGCTTTCGACCGATCCCTACCACTTTGGTGGCGCGGTGATCTCGGTCACGCAAATCACGATTCTGGCCACCACGGTGGTGACGCTGGCCTTTTTGATGTGGCTGGTCAACCGCACCAACCTGGGGCGGGCTATGCGGGCCACGGCGGAAAATCCGCGTGTGGCCGCCTTGATGGGCATCAAGCCCGACATGGTCATCTCCGCCACCTTCATCATCGGCGCCATGCTGGCGGCCATCGCCGGCATCATGTGGGCGTCGAACTACGGCACGGTGCAGCACGCCATGGGCTTCATGCCGGGCCTGAAGGCCTTTGTGGCGGCGGTGATGGGCGGCATCGGCAACCTCGCGGGTGCGGTGGTCGGCGGTGTGGCGCTGGGCCTGATCGAGTCGCTGGGTGCGGGCTACCTGGGCAAATTCACCGGTGGCGTGCTGGGCAGCCAGTACACCGACATCTTTGCCTTCATTGTTCTGGCCATTGTGCTGACGCTGCGCCCCTCGGGCCTGCTCGGTGAGCGTGTGGCCGACCGCGCCTAAACCGCCAGGAGATTCAAACCATGCTGAATTCCAAAACGGGCAAGCTGATTGCCTTTGCGATCGCCGCGCTGGCCTTGCTGGCCTTGCCATTGCTGTTGCAGTCCACGGGGAGCAACTCCTGGGTGCGCATTGTGGACATCGCCTTGCTCTACGTGTTGCTGGCCCTGGGCCTGAACATCGTGGTGGGTTATGCGGGTCTGCTCGATCTGGGCTACATCGCCTTCTTTGCGGTGGGCGCCTATGTGTTCGCTTTGCTCGGTTCACCCCACCTGACGGATGTGTTTCCGGCCATCAAGGCCTGGTTTCCCAACGGGGTCCACATCGCCATGTGGGCGGTCATCTTCGTGGCGGCCTTGATCGCCGGCATTGTGGGGGTGATTCTCGGGGCGCCTACGCTGAAGCTCAGAGGCGACTACCTGGCCATCGTGACGCTGGGTTTTGGCGAGATCATCCGCATCTTCTTGCTGAACATGGACCGCCCGCTCAACATCACGAACGGACCCAAGGGCCTGAGCCAGATCGACACCATCCGCATCTTTGGACTGGACATCGGCCAGCCGCTGGAAGTGCTGGGCTACCGGTTCGAGATGGTGACCATGTACTACTACGTGTTCCTCGGTTTTGTCCTGTTTGCGGTGCTGTTGTCGTACCGCTTGCAGGATTCGCGCATCGGCCGCGCCTGGATGGCGATCCGCGAAGACGAGACCGCCGCCAAGGCCATGGGCTTGAACACGCGCAACCTGAAGCTGCTGGCATTTGGCATGGGCGCATCGTTCGGCGGCGTGTCCGGGGTGTTGTTTGCTTCTTTCCAGCGCTTTGTGTCGCCCGAGTCCTTTTCGCTGATGGAATCGGTGATGGTGGTGGCCATGGTGGTGCTGGGTGGCATTGGCCACATTCCCGGCGTGATCCTGGGCGCCTTGCTGCTGGCGGGCTTGCCCGAGCTGCTGCGCCACGTGGCGGGGCCGCTCACACAGCTCACCGACGGCCGTCTGGCGCCGGAAATCCTGCGCCAGCTGCTGATCGCGCTGGCCATGGTGGTGGTGATGTTGCTGCGCCCCAAAGGCTTGTGGCCCGCGCCCGAGCACGGCAAATCCTTGAGCAAGTGAGCGGAGAAAACCCAATGAGCGCAGTGCAGAACCGCTTCCCAGCAGCGAACACCCCCTCGGGGCCCCAGGGCTACACGTTCGTGACGAACATGGGAGCCACACGATGAGCAGTGACATTATTCTCAAGGTCGCGAACGTGTCCAAACGCTTCGGCGGCCTCCAGGCGCTGAGCGACGTGGGCATCGAGATCCGGCGTGGTCAGGTCTATGGTCTGATCGGGCCCAATGGCGCGGGCAAGACCACGTTCTTCAACGTGCTGACCGGCTTGTACACACCCGACAGCGGCTCCTTCGAACTGGCGGGCAAGGCGTACACGCCCTCGGCGGTGCACGAAGTGGCCAAGGCCGGTATCGCACGGACGTTCCAGAACATCCGGCTGTTTGCCGAGATGACGGCGCTGGAAAACGTGATGGTGGGACGCCATGTGCGCACCCATTCGGGCCTGATCGGCGCACTGTTTCGGACCTCGGGCTTCAAGCACGAAGAGGCGGCCATCCGCGCACGCGCTCAAGAACTGCTGGACTACGTGGGCATTGGCAAACTGGCCGACTACAAGTCGCGCACGCTGAGCTACGGCGACCAGCGGCGGCTCGAAATCGCGCGTGCCCTGGCCACCGACCCCCAGCTGATCGCGCTGGACGAGCCGGCGGCGGGCATGAACGCCACCGAAAAGCTGCTGCTGCGGGAGCTGATCGACCAGATCCGCAAGGACAACCGCACCATTTTGCTGATCGAACACGATGTCAAACTGGTCATGGGTTTGTGCGATCGCGTGACGGTGCTGGACTACGGCAAGCAGCTCGCTTCGGGCACGCCGGCCGAGGTGCAGAAAGATCCCAAAGTGATCGAGGCCTACCTGGGCACCAGCGGCCATTGACATGGCCCGCGCCCCGGTCCCATGGAGGGACGCACCTGCAGTCTGGCCAAGCCGGTTCTGCGGTGTTCCGGGCAGCGGTTTCATGCGCGGCGATGGCAACGAACAAGGAAGAATGACATGGCAAACACCCTACTCAAAGTCACCGGCCTGAAGGTCTCTTACGGTGGCATCAAGGCCGTCAAAGGCATCGATCTGGAAGTGCAGGAGGGCGAGCTGATTTCGCTGATCGGCTCCAACGGCGCGGGGAAAACCACGACCATGAAGGCCATCACGGGATCGCTGTCCATGGAAGGCGGTGACATCGAATACATGGGCAAGAGCATCCAGGGCAAAGGTGCCTGGGATCTGGTGCGCGAAGGCCTGGCCATGGTGCCTGAGGGGCGCGGCGTGTTCACCCGCATGTCGATCCTGGAGAACTTGCAGATGGGTGCCTACATCCGCAAGGACACGGCGGGCATTGCCAAGGACATCGAGCGCATGTTCGGCATCTTCCCCCGCCTCAAAGAACGCAAGGACCAGTTGGCCGGCACCATGAGCGGTGGTGAGCAGCAAATGCTGGCCATGGCGCGGGCGCTCATGAGCCAGCCCAAGGTGCTGTTGCTGGACGAGCCGTCCATGGGTCTGTCGCCCATCATGGTGGACAAGATTTTTGAGGTGGTGCGCGATGTGTCGGCCCAGGGCGTGACCGTGTTGCTGGTGGAGCAGAATGCCCGCCGCGCGCTGCAGATCGCCGACCGCGGTTATGTGATGGACTCGGGCGAGATCACCATGACGGGCAAGGGCATCGACATGCTCGACGACCCCCGGGTGCGCGAAGCCTACCTGGGCGAATAACGGGCCAATAGCGCGGCGAACCAGGCGCCGCGTTGGCATATCGGCGCTGCGGCCCGGTGGCCCCGCAGACCCATCTGGGCTCAGTGCTGCGCGAGGTACTCCGGCACCCGTTCCTGCAACCAGTTTCGGGTGCTCTCGGCACTGGGCAGGGCACCGGCATCCCGCACCCAGGCCACCACGGCATCCACGTCCAGTTGGCTGGGTGCGCCCTTGGCCACGCGCAGCTTGGGGTGGGGCGTGGGCTCGGTGGTTTCGTCGTTGGCCAGCAGTTCTTCGTACAGCTTTTCGCCCGGGCGCAAACCGGTGAACGCGATGGGAACGTCCTGCTCGGTCTGACCCGACAGCCGGATCAACAGGCGGGCGAGTTCCACGATCTTCACCGGCTCGCCCATGTCCAGCACGTAGATGTGGCGCGTCAGCCCCACGAGCCCCGCCTGCAGCACCAGTTGCGCGGCTTCCGGAATGGTCATGAAGTAGCGCACGATGTCGGGGTGCGTCACCGTGACCGGCCCGCCGCGCGCAATCTGGCTGGTGAACAAGGGCACGACCGATCCGCTGGAGCCCAGCACATTGCCAAACCGCACCGCCACAAAACGCGTGGCTTCGAACTCGACCGCGACCGCCTGCATCATCTGCTCGGCCAGCCGTTTGCTGGCGCCCATCACATTGGTCGGGTTCACCGCCTTGTCGGTGGAGATGAGCACAAAGCGTTGTGCACCGCAGTGGCCGGCCATGCGGGCCGCGTGCAAGGTGCCCAGCACATTGGTGCGCAGGGCTTCGATCTCGTTGAGCGACTCCATGAGCGGCACGTGCTTGTAGGCCGCCGCGTGGAACACCGCCGCTGGCCGGTGCCGCTGGCCAATGGCCAGCAGGCGTTCCTGCTCGCGCACGTTGGCGGTGTAATAAAAGCCCTGCATTTGCGGGTGCGCTTGCCGCAGCTCCTGCTCCAGCTGGTAGATGGCGAACTCGGACACATCCACGCAAACCAGTTTCGAAACACCAAAACGCGCGATCTGGCGGCACAGTTCGGACCCGATGGAGCCTCCCGCGCCGGTGACCAGCACGGTTTGGCCGGCGATCAGCTCGGACAAGCCTTTTTCATCCAGCGCCACCGGCGTGCGCCCCAACAAATCTTCCAGCTCGATGCGCCGGGGCTGGCCGGCATCGTTTTGCAGCCACTCGTCGGGACGCGGCATGGTCAGCAGCGGCAGACCGGCATCGCTGGCGCCCATCAGCGCGTCGCGCCGGGCGTCCGACCCGGGGGCAGACACCACCAAGGCGGCAGCGGCCGCTGTGCGTTCGGCGATGCGCGGCAACTCGGCCAAGGTGCCCAGCACGCTCAGGCCTTGCAGGCTGCGGCCTTTCTCGGCGGCCACCGGGCTGATGATGCCGGTCGGGGACCACAGGCGCAGGCCACGCAGAGCGGGCAGGGCGGCGGCGGCGTCTTGCACCGAACCGATGATCAGCAGGGGTTTGCCGGTTGGCAAGCCCTGGGTCTGCTGCGTGAACAGCAGGCGCGCACCCACCCGCACCGCACCGAGCAGCAACAGGGTCAGCATCGGGTGCAGCAACAAGACCGAGCGTGGGAAAAAGGGCACGCGCAGCATCAGGATCAGCGCGGTGGTGAGCAGCCCACCCAGAACCACGCCGTACACCAGCCGTGTGAGTTCGGCCACGCTGGTGTAGCGCCAAATGTGGCGGTACACCCGCCAGCCCAGCAAGCTGAAGCCCAGGCCCAGCAGCGGCCAGATGCTGGTCTCCAGCATCATGGCGTGGAACTCGTCCGGCGTTTCGAAGTTGAAACGCAGCCAAAAGGCGAACCACCAGGCCAGGGCGGTCAGCGCCAGATCCAGACCAAAGGCCACGAGGTTGGATTTAAGCCAGCGCACGGTCGCTCTCGGCTTGCGACAAGGCGCGGCGCAGGTGGTCGATCACGCGGTCCTGCTGTTCTTCGCTGAGGTTGGAGCCCGAGGGCAGGCACACACCGGTTTCAAACAGCTGGCGCGCCACATCGTGTTCCTTGTCCGGCGCCTGTTGGTGCGGGAAGTACGGCGCACCTGCGAACAGCGGTTGCAGGTGCATGGGTTTCCAGATCGGTCGCACTTCGATCGAATGGCGCTCCAGCGATCGCATGATGGCATCGCACTGCGCCGTGGCATCGGGGTTGGCGAGCGTGAAGCAGGTCAGCCAGCGCGTGGTGCGGTGGCCTGCGGGTTCGGGCATCCACCGGATGTCGGGCACGTCGGCCAAAGCGGTGCGGTAGCGCTCGAACACCTGGCGGCGTTGCGCCACCCGCTGTTCCAGCACCCGCAGCTGGCCGCGCCCGATGCCGGCCAGCACATTGCTCATGCGGTAGTTGTAGCCCACGTCCACGTGCTCGTAGTGGCGCGCGGGCTCGCGCGCTTGCGTGGAGAGCTTGCGGGCACGCGCGATCAGCTCGGCGTCGTCCGACACCAGCATGCCGCCACCCGAGGTGGTGATGATTTTGTTGCCGTTGAAGGAATAGACACCGAGACGGCCGAAACTGCCGCTGGCGCGGCCTTTGTACCGGGCACCCAGCGATTCGGCCGCGTCTTCCAGCACCGGCACGCCGTAGCTTTCGCAGATCGGCAGCAGCGCTTCCATGTTGGCGCTCTGGCCATAAAGATTGACCAGGATCACGCAACGCGGCAGGCGGTTTTCGCGCTGCGCCCAGGCCAAAGCCCG
>NZ_JBFJMY010000155.1:0-9081 GCF_041633695.1 Hydrogenophaga sp. | reverse complement strand
GCTCCGGTGGGCGTGGCTAGGTATGCGGCCACGGCGTTGGCGCCCGCGCGAACGGGCCGCCTTGCGCCCCAGCTATTGGGAGCAGCTCATGGACGCGCACGCCACGGTGCGCAGCAAATGCAACCACGTTCACCAGGCGGGGTCGGAGCAAGTCCTGTTCAAAGGCCGACTGAAGATGGGCTTTGAAGGCCTTTTCAACCAGGATGCGATGCAAATGGGGCAACGCGGGGACACCACCACCGGTTTGCTCTTGCTCAGCGGCTATGCACTGTTGGCGCTGCGCTTCGCGATCAAAACGCGGCTGTACGATTTCCGCCTGCCCAGTTACGCCGACCGACCGGTGGCCGACCAAGCCGACAAGCACGACATGGCACTG
Source organism: Hydrogenophaga sp. (assembly GCF_041633695.1). Classification (GTDB taxonomy): domain Bacteria; phylum Pseudomonadota; class Gammaproteobacteria; order Burkholderiales; family Burkholderiaceae_C; genus Hydrogenophaga. Next base: position 8,705 of record NZ_JBFJMY010000155.1, on the reverse strand, counting down.
CGCCGCGCCAACGGCCTGCCGGCCCTGGCGCCCGACATGCACCGCCTTGAAGTGCCGCGTGGGTCCTCCAACTCGGACCAGGGTACGGAGAGCACAGAGCCCTTGACGTTGCCGTTGTGGCGCTACCGCCAACTGGGCGCAGACCAGACGCCCCAAATTCCCGATGTGCAACTGATCGAAGAAGAAGGAGGCGAGAGTCCAAGGGTTCATAAGGTCAAAGCGGTGCTGCTGCTGCACGCCTTTGGCCAATCGGGCTTGAGCTATACCTACAAAGACCCTGAAAGCAGCTGCGGCAGCAATCTCGCGGAAGCGTTCTACGCGCAAGGCTACGAAGTCTGGCTGCTGGACAGCCGCATGTCGTCGCGCAGCGGATACGCCGAACTGGCGCAAACCGTGGACATGCAGGGCGAGCACGACGTGCCGTGCGCGGTGGACCACATCCTGAAGACCCTGCAAACAGAATTGAGGCTCTCGGAAGAAACCACCTGCTTGCAAATCTCGGTGTTTGCCCAGTGCATTGGCGCGGCGGCTTTGTGGATGGCCGCCTTGAGCGGCCGCTTGAGCCACCCAACACTTGGCCGCCATGGGCTGCCCATTCCCAAGCTCAGTGCCGCCATGTTCAGCCAGGTGCATGCGCTGATCCAGGGCATGCCGCTCACCCGCAGCAAAGTGTGGCTGCCCGCTTTGCTGGAGAAGGTGTTGCCGTTCATACCCTTTGCGGTGCGAGGCGCTCAAAACGGATTGCTCTGGCAATGGACCGACCGGCTCTTGAGCAGCATGCCGGTGCCCGAGGCCGAACGCAAGCTCACCGACGACGAAGACGGTCTGGCCACCTGTCGACGCATCCGTTTCATCGAAGCGCCGCTGTTCAAGCACGAGAACATGCGCCCGGGCACGGTCCAGGACATGAACCGGCTTTTTGGTCCAGCCAATCTGCGCCTGTTTGGGCATGCCAGGCGCTTTGTGGAATACGAACGCCTCGTCGATGAAGACGGGTTCAACCGCTACGTCAACGACAAAAACCTGCACGACCACCTGAACTTCCCCATCCAGCTCTTGCACGGAGAAGACAACGAGTTGTTTGACGTCGCTGGTGCGCGAAAGACCTTTGAATGGCTGAAACGCCGCCCATCTTGTGTGCCGCAAGAAGAGGCTCCACTGATCATCAAAGGCTACGGTCACCTGGACGTGCTGCTGGGACACAACGCTGCCCGCGACGTGTTCGCCCCCGTGCTCGATTTTTTCTCTCAGGCTCACGGCAGTTCACCACCGCAGACGGTCTGCGCCTCCCCGTCCGCCCGCTGGCGTGTGGCGGCGCCCCGTGTAGGCCCCTTGGTCGGTTGGGTGCGCCGCGAAGGCACGGACCTGGTGGTGCGGCTGGCCATCGCCATCGACGACTTGCATGGTGGCAGCACCGAGGACGGCGACACCCACATCTTGGTGCGCCGGTCCGATGGCGCAGGCGGCTTTCTCCTCCATATAGCCGATGCCAAATTCGTGCCGCTGAAGCACCCTGGCATGTCGGAAAGTACAGCGCCCGAGGCAGTGGCCCTGCGCTGCGCGCAAATCGATGTTCGCCTGCACCCTACGCAATACGCTGGTGCATGCCAGGCAGGCCAGGCCTTGGCGTTTCAAGTCATGAGTCTGCACAAAATACTGGCCCCGCCTGCGACCACCCAATCGCTGTGGATTTCCACCAACGCGCTCGGTCCGCTCGACCTGGTCAAGACGGCTCTGGCGCCCGGGTGGCAACGGCGCCTGCCCTCGGCTTTTCCATGGGTGGCCGCGCAACACCTGCTGAACGGCCAGATCGCCCAAGCGCTGGCCGCTGATCAAGCGGAGGTAGACGCGCACAACCAAGTGGCCGAATTGGATGGCTTGCGAAAAAGGGCCTCGGTTCTAGAGCGCGTGGCCTTCTCGGTGCCGGTCGCCACCTGCCATGCGCTGTTGTCCAACGCCGAGCCAGGTCCAAGCCATGGTGTTTCGTTTCTGGCCAGTTGCTGTCGGCACCCCGGCCTTACCGTAGACCGGAACCGCATCGATGAGGCCTTGGCCCATGTGCAAAACGCAAGAGACCGCAAGGCGCCCGCGTTCGCCCTACTCGTTGGCGATCAAATCTATGCCGACGCCACTGCGGGCCTGGTGGATCCCACCAGCCCGGTGGAGCGCTACCTCGAACGCTACGAGACCGCATTGACCGCTGCGCCCATGCGCCGCTTCCTGGCCCATATGCCGACCTTCATGACGCCCGACGACCACGAGTGGACCAACAACTACCCCCATGCAGCGCCGTTGCATATCCGTGCCTGGCCGGACTGGGGCTACGAAGGCTCCTTTCGCGGGGTGAACGGTGCATGGGCCACATGGGCTCGGGCCTCAATGCGCAGTTTTCAAAGACTGCAAGGGCCGTTCGCGACCGGAAAGAAGAAGCATGCACACCAGTATGGCGTCGGCAACTTTGGGCCGGTCCGCGTCTTCGTGATCGACACACGCCAACGGCGCCACCGTGGCTTGCCCGAGGTCGTCGTGAACCAAACCTTCAACGACCTCCAGCGGTGGTTGTGTGCAGGCTCCAAAGATGTCTTGAACGTCGTGGTGACCGGTTCCGTGCTCCTGCCTGGTCTGCATGCCGACGCCGACCCCGCCAACCCAGGGGCGATGGACACCTGGCAGAGCGCGCCCGACCAACGCCAACGCGCACTGGACATGTTGGTGCGCCGCTGCGTGGGGACTCCGCACCGCTTTTTGCTGGTCTCGGGCGACTACCACGTGAGCGTGGCTTTGCAGATACGGGTGGGGAGCGAAACGCATAGCACCGTGGTGGGTGCCGCCGTGGTGGTGCCGCCTTTGTACGCCCCCATGCCTTACGTGAACAGCTGTCCCGAACACCTGTGGCTGGACGAGCCTTTGGCGGTGGCTGGCCAAGCGCTGGAGCTGGTCGTGCCGCAAAACGGCGAACCGCGTGTCGGTAGCGGCCTGGCGCACATCACCGTGGGGTGTACCGCCGCAGGTTTCAAAATCTCGGTACACCGAGAATTGCAGGTATTCGAGCAAGGCTTGCTGCCATCAAACACAGCAAGCACGGCGGTGTTCACGGTCTAAGCATCCAACACCAGCGCGGTCGTCAAGGGCCCAAGGCGATTTGATCCACGCGGATACCTTGGCGCGCGAGCTCGTACACGATCTGCGTGCGCGTATTCACACCCAGCATGGCCATCACGTGGGCCAGGTGCGTTTTCACCGTGCCATCGGAAATGCCCAATTCCCGGCCAATGACCTTGTTGGTCTTGCCCTGCACCACGCGTTGCAACACGTCGCGCTGGCGCAGCGTGATCGGCAACCGCATTTGGGTCCAGCCTTGGGCCGATGCTTGCACGGGCCTGGTGGCCTGGTCGACGATGCGCAGGCTGCTGTTGGGCAACCAAACCCCGCCGCCCAGAATGCGCTCCATGGCGCTCACCAACACTTCGGGGTCGGCCGACTTCGGCACGTAGCCCCATGCCCCGTGGTCGATGCAGGCTTGAACCGTGAGCGGATCTTCATTGCCCGACAGCACCACCACAGGCACACCAGGCGCCAACTCGCGAAAGTTGGTCAGCGCCTGCAAACCCTCAAAACCCGGCATGTGCAGATCCAGCAGCGCAAGGGCGAACGCTTCGCCACCGCGTTGGAGCAACAAGCCGGGCAAATGTTCGGGGTGGGCACACTGGTCGATCTGCAACTCGGGCCGCAAACCCGACAACAGCATCGTCAAACCATGCCGAAAAATCGGATGATCGTCCACCAGCAAAATGCGCATGGCCCAACTCCCTTACACGGTGAGCACGGCAACCCACCCTTTGGCGAGCCTCGCGCATGCGGCAGAAAGTTAACAGAACCCGAGCCCCCTGTACACCGCCGCTTCACCAACCGTCAGGGGGTTCCCACATAGGGATTGAAGCGCCGCTCGTGCCCGAACGTGCTTTCCGGCCCGTGCCCGGGGATGAACACGGTTGCGTCGCCCATGGGCCACAGCCGCTCTTTGATGCTGTCGAGCAACTGCTGGTGGTTGCCCTGCGGGAAGTCGGTGCGGCCGATGCCGCCTGCAAACAGCACGTCGCCCACGAAGGCGCGTTGCGCCTCGGCCGAATGGAACACCACGTGGCCGGGTGTGTGCCCGGGGCAATGCCGCACGGCCAGCGTGCTCTGCCCGATTTGCACCGAGTCGCCGTCTTGCAGCCAGCGCGTGGGGGTGAAGGGGTCGGCGTGGGGGAAGCCGAACATCTGGCTTTGCTGCGCCAAGCCGTCGATCCAGAACTGGTCGCCCGGGTGCGGGCCGATGATGGGCAGCTGCAGGCGCTCGGCCAGCTCGGCCGTGCCGCCGGCGTGGTCGATGTGGGCGTGGGTGAGCCAGATCGCCTGGAGGTTCAGGTGCAAGCGTTTCACTTCGACCAGCAAGCGGTCCAGATCGCCACCCGGGTCGATGATGGCCGCGTCCATCGTTTGGTCGCACCAGACGATGGAGCAGTTCTGGGCAAAGGCGGTGACGGGAACGGTGAGGTACTGGAGCATGGTCCTGGTGTTTCTGGCGCGAAGCTGCGATGTTAGCGAGCGCGCAAGTCGGGCGGCCTGCGCGTCAAGCCACCGAGGCCGAAGCCGCTTCCATCTGCGCCAGCCATTGCGCCCAGTGGTCTATGCAGGCGCGGATTTTGGGCAGGCGGTGGCGCTCTTGTAGCATCACCGCATAAATGGGCACACAGGGCGAGTCGAATTGGCCGGCCAGGACCCGGACCAGCTCGCCACGGGCCACCAGCGGGCGGGCCAGCAAATCCATCAGGCGTCCGATGCCCACGCCTTGTTGCACCAGGTTGAGCATGACGCTGGAATTGTCGGTGCGGGTCTGCCCGCTCACCTGTATGTCAGCGCCTTTGTCACCCCGTTTCGCGCCAGCACTGGTGACCCAGCGGTTGAGCACCGGGTAGGCGCTGCTGGCAATCACATGGTGTGCGGCCAGATCGTCGGCGTTGCGCGGTGCGCCGCAGCGCGCCAGGTAGGCGGGTGATGCATACAGAGAACGGCTGGAACGGCCGATCTGCCGCGCCACCAGGGTCTCGCTGAGCAGCGTGCCGGTGCGGATGGCGATGTCGATGCCTTCGCGCGCCATGTCGACCATGCGGTCGTCGGCGCACAGATCCACATGCAGTTGCGGGTGGCGCTGGTACAAGCCATTCAGACTGGGCACGACCACCAACTGCGCGATCACCGGACTCACCGAGACCCGCACCCAGCCGCTGGGCCCGCTGATCTTGCCGGACAGCTCGGTCTGCAGCTCTTCGGTGGTTTCCAGCAGGCGGGCGGCATAGGCCAGAAAGGTATCGCCCTCGTCGGTAAGGCTCAGGCCGTGCGTGCTGCGGTGCAAGAGGCGCACGCCGCAAGCGGCTTCCAGCCGCACCAGGCTGCGCGTGACCTGGCTCACCGGCACGTTGCGTTCGCGCGCCGCCGCCGACAGCGTGCCCAGCGCGGCGATCCGCACAAACAGGGCGACATCCGGCATGTTCAATTCCATCGGCGCATTGTGATGGGTTTTGCAGTTTTCGCAATACCAATATCCGTTTGAAGCGGTTTCCGACCAGTGCTCAACTCCCTAAAGTGACAAGCATCGACACACCACCAGGAGCTCACCATGTCCACACCGCACTTAGACAACGCCACCTGGGTGCTGCTGCACGACCAAGCGCGGCTGCGCGCCGAACTGTTGCGCCGCGAAGCCATGAACGATTTCTGGCGCGGCACCCACGCGGTGTTCCAGCGCAGCCTGGCCTGCGAACAATCGCTGGCCATGCGCAGCGCCGCGCGGCTCAAAGCCCGGTTGACCCGCCGCGCCAAGAGCGCGCCCGACGCCGTGTCAGCCAGCCCTTGCAGGGCCTGATGCCGCTTGGGCCACGGCGGTGCGGGCCGCCTGCAAACAGCCACGGATCTCGGGCGTGAGCGCCATGGGCTGGAACGCGCTCACGCGTGCACTGCCCGGATTGCCCAGCGGCAAACGGCCCAAGGCGTGGCCCAGCGGCACCAGCAGCAGGCGAAACACCTGCCCGGCCACTTCGCGCCAGGCACGCGTTTCCCAGGCCAGGGCCAGCATGTGAAGATGCACCCGCCCGTGCGGACCGATGCGGGTCTGCCCCTGCACATGGGCGGCCTCCAGCAACAGCCAGCGGCGCGGCGTGTCGCCGGGTGGCGTGTCGCGGTAGCTGCGCAACAGGTGCGCCAGCACGGCGTGTTCGGAACCGGGGTCGGCATCTGCGTTGGCTTGCATGCTGGGGGCCTCAAGGTCTTGAACGCGCACAGATCATTTGCGCAACAAGCGCAGCCCATTGGCCACCACCAGCAGGCTGGCGCCCATGTCGGCGAACACCGCCATCCACATGGTCGCGTTGTCGAACACCGCCAGCACCAGAAACACCGCCTTGATGGTCAGCGCCAGCGCGATGTTCTGCCGCAGCACCGTGTGCGTGCGCCGCGAGAGGCGGATGGTTTCGGGAATGCGGCGCAGGTCGTCGTTCATGATCACCACGTCGGCGGCTTCCATCGCAATGTCGGTGCCCGCGCCGCCCATGGCGATGCCGATATCGGCACGGGCCAGCGCGGGTGCGTCGTTGATGCCGTCGCCGGTCATGGCGACCGGGCCGTGGCGCCGCTGCAGGTCTTCGATGGCGGCCAGCTTGTCTTGCGGCAACAGGTTGCCGCGTGCGTCGGCAATGCCGGCTTCGCGCGCGATGCTTTGCGCCGTGGCGGTGTTGTCGCCGGTGAGCATCACGGTGCGCACACCCATGGCGTGCAGCTCGGCCAGCGCTTCGCGTGAACGGGGTTTGATGGTGTCGGCCACAGCGAAGAGCGCCAGCACGGCGCGCTCGTTGGCCAGCAGCGTCACGGTGCGCCCCTGCGCTTCGTGTTCGGCCAGCCGCGCCTCAATGGCCGCGCTGCACAGACCGCGCTCTTCCATCAGCCGGTGGTTGCCCAGCCACAGCCGTTGACCATCCACCAAGGCTTCAACGCCCCGCCCCAACAAGGCGCTAAAACCCGCCACCCGACCAGCCCCCACCGGCAAACCCTGGGCAATGGCGCGCGACACCGGGTGGTCGGACGCCCCGGCCAGATCGGCCGCCCAGCGCAAGACTTGCGCTTCGTCCGCATCCGCCGCCAGCAGTTCGGTGGCCACCAGGCGCGGTTTGCCTTCCGTGATGGTGCCGGTCTTGTCGAAGGCGATGGCCTGGATTTTGTGCGCGCTCTCCAGGTAGACACCCCCCTTGATCAGAATGCCGCGCCGCGCCGCCGCCGCCAGGCCGCTGACCACGCTCACCGGCGTGGAAATCACCAGCGCACAGGGGCAGGCGATCACCAGCAGCACCAGCGCCTTGTAGAGCGCCTCGGTCCAGCCCACACCGGCCAACCAGGGCAGCAGCAGCGCCACGCCCACCGCGAGCGCGAACACCACCGGGGTGTAGACGCGGGCGAAACGGTCGACGAACTGCTGCGTGGGTGCGCGGCTGCCCTGGGCCTGCTCCACCGCGTGGATGATGCGGGCCATCAGGCTGTTGCTGGCCACGGCGTTCACCCGCACTTCCAGCATGCCGGTCTGGTTCACGGTGCCGGCGAACACCGCCTCGCCCCCGCTTTTGTCCACCGGGATGCTCTCACCCGTGACCGCCGACTGGTCCACCGCACTGCTGCCCGCCACCACCACGCCGTCCAGCGCAATGCGCGCGCCCGGCTTGACCCGGATCACCGCGTCCAGCGCCACCTGGGCCGCAGGCACCGGCAACCAGCCACCATCGGGCTGCCGCAGCTCGGCGGTTTCGGGCGTCAGGCTCAGCAGCCCTTGAATGGCATTGCGCGCACGGTCCACGGCGCGCGCTTCTATCCACTCGGCGATGGCGTACAAAGCCATCACCATCGCCGCTTCGGGCCACTGGCCGATGAGAAAGGCACCGGTCACCGCCACCGTCATCAGCGCGTTGATGTTCAACCGGGCATGGCGCAACGCGGCCAGGCCCTTGGCATAGGTGGAGAAGCCCGCCAGACCAATCGCGACAACAGCCAAGGCCATGCCCAAGATCTGCCAAGGCATGGTCTCGGGTGCGAAAAAATGCAGCAACTCGGCACCCACGGCAAAGGCCAGCGCAGCGGCAAAGCGGGCAATGCCGCTGCCGGCTGATCCACTGGCGCCATGGTCATGGCCCTGGTGGTCGTGGCTGTGGCCTTGGTGATCGTGCGCCGCGTGTGGGGTCGGCCGCTCGCCTGGCGCCATGCGTTTGGCCGGGTAGCCCGCCCGGTTCACCGCGGCTATGGCGACCGGGATCACCTCGGGCGGCGCGTCGATGGTCAAGCTGCGTTGCGCCAGCTGAAAGCGCAGGCTGCGGATACCGGCCACGCCGTCCAGCGCATGGCGGATGTCGGACTCTTCGGCGGCGCAGTCCATCAGGGGAATGCTGAGCACCACGGCACCGGCCCTTTCGGGGTCTACCGGATCGGCGCCCAGCGGAATGGGGGTGGCGCAGGCCGTGCTGCAGCCACCATCGGTTGGACCGGATAGCTCGGAGGGTTCGGCGCAACGGGAAGAATGGGATGTCATGGCTGGATTACAAACCCTTGAGCCACTCCAGAGTCAAGCGCCTAAGATGGGGGCATGAAAATCGGTGCCTTGTCTGCTGCCACGGGTGTTCCTGTCG
>NZ_JBFJMY010000154.1:0-9120 GCF_041633695.1 Hydrogenophaga sp. | reverse complement strand
GGGTCTGGGTGCGCCGACCGGGCACGCAGGGAGCCCGGTCGTGAGCGCCGTTCAGCCCGTGTTCGAGGCCACCACCGCGTCTGCCGCTGCGCAGACCGAGACACCGCGTTCGTGGTTGAACCCCAAGTACCTGCCGCTGGCCGCCACCATCTCCTTGTTCCTGGCCATGGCGACCATGGGCTCGGTGTTGTACACCGGCTTCTTCTCGGCCCAGGTGTTTCTCAATCTGCTGATCGACAACGCCTTTCTCATCATCGTCGCGGTGGGCATGACCTTCGTGATCCTCACCGGCGGCATCGACTTGTCGGTGGGGTCGGTCGTGGCGCTCTCCACCATGGTGCTGGCCACCCTGGTGGAGCACCGGGGCTGGAGCCCGCTGGCGGCGATCCCGCTGGTCTTGCTCATGGGCACGGCCTTCGGTGCGTTCATGGGTTTTCTGATCGAACGCTTCCGCCTGCAGCCCTTCATCGTGACCCTGGCCGGCATGTTCCTGGCGCGCGGTCTGTGTTACCTCATCAGCATCGACTCGATCAGCATCACCAACGAGGCCTATTCGACGCTGGCCCAGTGGCGCCTGCCGTTGTGGGAAGACGCCTCGCTCTCGCTGGGTGCGGTGATCGCCATCGGCGTGCTGCTGGCGGCGGTGTTCGTTGCGCACAGCACACCGTTTGGCCGCGCGGTCTATGCCGTGGGCGGCAGCGAAGCGTCGGCCCTGCTGATGGGTTTGCCGGTGCGCCGCACGCTGATCGGCGTGTACACGCTCTCGGGCTTTTGTTCCGCGCTGGCCGGCGTGGTCTTCACCTTCTACATGCTCTCGGGTTATGGCCTGCACGCCACCGGCATGGAGCTCGATGCCATCGCCGCCGTGGTGATCGGCGGCACCTTGCTCAGCGGTGGCGTGGGCTACGTGTTCGGCTCCCTGTTTGGCGTGCTGATGCTGGGCATCATCCAGACCCTGATTTCCTTCGACGGTTCGCTCAGCTCCTGGTGGACCCGCATCGTCGTCGGCGCGCTGCTGTTCGTTTTCTGCCTGCTGCAACGCTTGCTGGCGCACCGCAGTGCCCAGCCGTCCTGACCGTTTTTTTGACCCCCACCCACCATGACCACAACCCCCAAGCGCAAGCTCCGCTCCACCGACTGGTTCGGCAGTGCCGACAAAAACGGCTTCATGTACCGCAGTTGGATGAAGAACCAGGGCATCCCCGACCACGCCTTCGACGGCCGCCCCGTCATCGGCATCTGCAACACCTGGTCGGAGCTCACACCCTGCAACGCCCACTTCCGAAAAATCGCCGAACACGTCAAACGCGGCATCTACGAAGCCGGTGGTTTCCCGGTTGAATTCCCGGTGTTCTCCAACGGCGAGTCCAACCTGCGCCCCACCGCCATGCTCACGCGCAACCTGGCCAGCATGGACGTGGAAGAGGCCATCCGCGGCAACCCGATCGACGCCGTGGTGCTGCTGGTGGGCTGCGACAAGACCACGCCGGCCCTGCTGATGGGCGCGGCCAGTTGCGACGTGCCCGCCATCGTGGTCTCGGGCGGCCCCATGCTCAATGGCAAGCTCGAAGGCAAGGACATTGGCTCCGGCACGGCGGTGTGGCAGCTGCACGAATCGCTCAAGGCCGGAGAAATCCAGCTGCACCAGTTCCTGGCCGCCGAAGGCGGCATGTCACGCTCGGCCGGCACCTGCAACACCATGGGCACGGCCTCCACCATGGCCTGCATGGCCGAAGCGCTGGGCACTTCGCTGCCGCACAACGCCGCCATTCCGGCGGTGGACGCGCGCCGCTACGTGCTGGCCCACATGTCGGGCCGGCGCATCGTGGAGATGGCGCACGAAGGCCTGACGCTGTCCAAGATCCTCACGCGCGAAGCGTTCGAGAACGCGATCCGCACCAACGCCGCCATCGGTGGCTCGACCAACGCGGTGATCCACCTGAAAGCCATCGCGGGCCGCATCGGCGTGCCGCTCGACCTGGAGGACTGGACCCGCATCGGCCAGGGCACGCCGACCATCGTCGATCTGCAACCCTCGGGCCGCTTTTTGATGGAAGAGTTCTATTACGCCGGTGGCCTGCCCGCCGTGCTGCGCCGGCTCGGCGAAAGCGGCCTGCTGCCACACCCGGATGCGCTGACCGTCAACGGCAACAGCCTGTGGGACAACGTGCGCGAAGCACCGCAATACAACGACGAGGTGATCCGCCCGCTGGACAAGCCGCTGATCGCCGATGGCGGCATCTGCATCTTGCGCGGCAACCTGGCGCCACGCGGTGCCGTGCTCAAGCCTTCTGCTGCAACGCCCGAGCTGCTCAAACACCGGGGCCGCGCCGTGGTGTTCGAGAACCTGGAGCACTACAAGGAACGCATCGTGGACGAAGACCTGGACATCGACGCGAGCTGCGTGATGGTCCTGAAAAATTGCGGCCCCAAGGGCTACCCCGGCATGGCCGAGGTGGGCAATATGGGACTGCCGCCCAAGCTGCTGCGCCAGGGCGTGAAGGACATGGTGCGCATCTCCGACGCCCGCATGAGCGGCACCGCCTACGGCACCGTGGTGCTGCACGTGGCGCCCGAGGCCGCCGACCGTGGCCCCTTGGCCGCCGTGCGCGATGGCGACTTCATCGAACTCGATTGCGAGCAGGGGCGGCTGCACCTGGACATCAGCGACGCCGAACTGGCGCAACGCCTGGCGGCGCTGGGAGACACCGGCAAGGAGGACCGCAGCGGCTACCAGCGCCTGTATGTGGACCACGTGCTGCAGGCCGACCAAGGCTGCGATTTCGACTTTCTGGTGGGCTGCCGGGGCTCTGCCGTGCCGCGCCACTCGCATTGAGATGACGACCCCCTGCGCCGCTTCGCGTCTTCCCCCTTTCCGGGGGGCGCTCCCAGTGGCCCGTCCTGAGCCTGTCGAAGGGCGGTTCCACGGGAGCCCTGGGTTTTGCCCGGGCATGCGGAGCTCTTTTCCATCCTCCAACACCTGACCCACCCGACTTGACCATGACCTCTTCCGCCCGCACGCCGCGCTACCGCGGCATCTTCCCCGTGGTGCCCACCACCTTCCACGAAGACGGCACGCTCGATCTGGAAAGCCAGAAGCGCTGCCTCGATTTCATGATCGATGCCGGGGTGGATGGCCTGTGCATCCTGGCCAATTTCTCCGAGCAGTTCTCCCTGTCCGACGACGAGCGCGAAACGCTCACCCGTCTGTCGCTGGAACATGTGGCGGGTCGTGTGCCGGTGATCGTCACCACCACGCACTACGGCAGCCGCGTGTGCGCCGAGCGCAGCCGCCGCGCGCAAGACCTGGGCGCGGCCATGGTGATGGTGATGCCGCCCTACCACGGCGCCACTTTCCGCGTGCCCGAAGCGCAAATCCACGAGTTCTATGCGCGCGTGTCCGACGCGATCACCATTCCCATCATGGTGCAGGATGCGCAAGCCAGCGGCACCGTGCTCTCGGCGCCCTTCCTCGCGCGCATGGCCCAAGAGATCGAGCAACTGGCTTATTTCAAGATCGAGGTGCCCGGCGCCGCCAGCAAACTGCGCGAGCTGATCCGCCTGGGTGGTGACGCCATCGAAGGCCCCTGGGACGGTGAAGAAGCCATCACCCTGTTGGCCGATCTGGACGCCGGCGCCACCGGCGCCATGACCGGTGGCGGCTTCCCCGACGGCATCCGCCCCATCATCGAAGCGCACCGCAATGGCCACGTCAACCGCGCCTTTGAGCTGTACCAGCGCTGGCTGCCGCTGATCAACCACGAGAACCGGCAGGGCGGCATCCTCACCGCCAAGGCCTTGATGAAGGAAGGGGGCGTGATCGCCTCCGAAGCCGGCCGCCACCCCTTCCCGCCCATGCAACCCGATGTGCGCCGGGGCCTGATCGACATCGCGCGCCGGCTCGACCCGCTGGTGCTGCGCTGGAGCCGGTGAAAAATGCCCCCCTGCGCCGCTTTGCGTCTTCCCCCCAGCGGGGGAACGCACCCTGTGGCCCGGCAGAGCCGGTTCCACGGGTGCTCTGAGCGGTGTCGCTGCGCTCCAGACACATTTTTGAATCGATGACATGAGCCCATCCTCACGCCTGGACATCCCCGCGCTGATCGCCCTGGACTGGGGCACCAGTTCGCTGCGCGCCTACGCGCTCGGTGCCCATGGCCGCGTGCTGGACCAGCGGCGCAGCGAGCACGGCATCATGAACCTGCCGGAGGTGGACGGAACGGGCACACGCGCCGCCCGTTTCGAGCAGGCGCTGCAAAGCATCTGCGGCGACTGGCTGCAGGCCTACCCAGGCGTGCCCTTGTTGGCCTGCGGCATGGTGGGCAGCGCCCAGGGCTGGAAAGAGGCGCTCTACCAACCCCTGCCCAGCCAGCCAGCCGACCTGGCCCGGGCCATCACGGTGGTGCAGCGTGCCGGCCAGCAGGCGCTGCACATCGTGCCAGGGCTGATCCAGGCGGGCGATCTGCCCAATGTGATGCGCGGCGAAGAAACCCAGATCGCGGGCGTGTTGCAAGGCCTGGCCGCCGAAGCGGTGGTGCACGAGCGCCTGCTCATCGGCCTGCCCGGCACCCACAGCAAATGGGCCTTGGTGGAAGCGGGTGCGGTCACGCGCTTCCACACCTTCATGACCGGCGAAATCTACGCCGCGCTGCGCCAGCACACCATCCTGGGCCGCACCATGGCCAGCCAGCCGCTGTTCGACGACGCCGCCTTCAGCCAAGGCCTGCGCGTGGCGCGCTCGCCCGATGGCGCCCTGGGCGTGCTGTCCAACGTGTTCAGCTGCCGCACCCTGGCGCTGACCGGGCGTCTGGCGGCCACCGCGCAGCCCGACTACCTGTCGGGCCTGCTGATCGGCCACGAAGTGGCGGCCCTGGCCCGCACGGCGTTGAACGGCGGTCTGCCGGTGCTGTTGTGCGGCGAACCCGAACTGTGCCGCCGCTACGCCGCCGCTCTGGAAGTGCACGGCCTGGACACGCCCCAGATCCGCTCTGAAGCGACCCCTCTGGGCCTTTGGTGCATCGCCCGGGCCGCTGCGCTGGCGTGAGGCAGCGGCCAGCACCTTCAGCACCTTCTTCAACACGTTCTATTGAAACCACCGCGATGCCCCTATCCGAATCCCTCCACCAAGCGCTGACGCAATGCGGCCTCATTGCCATCCTGCGCGGTGTGCGACCCGAAGAGGCCAGCGCCATCGGCCACGTGCTCTACGACGCCGGTTTTCGCCTGATCGAAGTGCCACTGAATTCGCCCGACCCGCTGCGCAGCATCCGTGCGCTGCGCGAGGCCTTGCCCATCGACGCCCTGATCGGCGCCGGCACGGTGCTCGACGCCCAGGCGTGTGCCGGCATCGCCGCTGCGGGTGGCGAACTGGTGGTGATGCCGCACAGCGACGCGGCCGTGATCCGCGCGGCCAAAGCCTGCGGCCTGGCTTGCGCACCCGGTGTCGCCACGCCCACCGAGGCTTTCGCCGCGCTGGCGGCGGGCGCCGATCTGCTCAAGATGTTTCCCGCCGAATCCCTGGGCCCCGCTGGCCTGAAGGCCTGGCGCGCGGTGCTCACGCCGCCGGTGCGCATCGTGCCGGTGGGCGGCGTCACGCCCGAGTCCGTCGCCGCTTATGTGAAGGCCGGGGCGTCCGGCCTGGGGCTGGGCTCCGCCCTGTACCGCCCCGGCGACACACCCGAACAAGTGGCGCGCCACGCCAACGCCTTCGTCCAGGCCTGGCGCGCCGCCGCCCAGACCTGAACCGCACACCCTCCACCGCTTCCACCCACACACCATGAAGATCACCCGACTGACCACATTCCTGGTACCACCGCGCTGGTGCTTCCTCAAGATCGAAACCGACGCAGGCATCGTCGGCTGGGGCGAGCCGGTGCTGGAAGGCCGCGCGCACGCCGTGGCCGCCATGGTCGAAGAACTGGCCGACTACCTCGTGGGCAAAGACCCGCGCCACATCGAAGACCACTGGACCGTGCTCTACCGGGGTGGTTTCTACCGGGGCGGCGGTGTGCACATGAGCGCGCTGGCCGGCATCGACCAGGCGCTGTGGGACATCAAGGGCAAGGCGCTGGGCGTATCGGTCTCGGAGCTGCTGGGCGGCCAGGTGCGCGACCACATCCGCGTCTACAGCTGGATCGGTGGCGACCGCCCCAGCGACACCGCCGCCGCCGCACAAAACGCGGTCGCGCGCGGCTTCACCGCCGTGAAAATGAACGGCACCGAAGAGCTGCAGTTTGTCGACAGCTTCGACAAGGTGGAACGCTGCATCGAGAACGTGGCGGCCGTGCGCGAAGCGGTCGGCCCGCACGTGGGCATTGGCGTGGACTTTCACGGGCGCGTGCACAAGCCCATGGCCAAGGTGCTGTTCAAGGAGCTGGACCCCTACAAGCTGATGTTCATCGAAGAGCCGGTGCTGAGCGAGAACCACGAAGCGCTGAAGGAGCTGGCCCACATGTCCAGCACACCGATCGCCCTGGGCGAGCGCCTGTACACACGCTGGGACTTCAAACGCATTCTGTCCGAAGGTTATGTGGACATCATCCAGCCCGATCCCTCGCATTCGGGCGGCATCACCGAGACGCGCAAGATCGCCTCCATGGCCGAGGCCTACGACGTGGCCCTGGCCTTGCACTGCCCGCTGGGTCCCATCGCGCTGGCGGCCAACCTGCAGATCGACGCGGGCTGCTACAACGCCTTCATCCAGGAACAAAGCCTGGGCATCCACTACAACGAAGGCAACGACCTGCTGGACTATCTGATCAAGCCCGAGGTGTTCGAGTACCGCGACGGCATGGTGCGCATTCCGACCGGCCCCGGGCTGGGCATCGAAGTCAACGAAGCCTATGTGCGCGAGCGCGCCGCCGAAGGGCACCGCTGGCGCAACCCGATCTGGCGCCACAAAGACGGCAGCTTTGCCGAGTGGTGAAGTCCGGGCGGCCTGCGGTGGCCTCCACGCCTATAGATCCGGCCCGGTGAAGTAACAACCGTTCGCCCTGTGTCAGTCGAAGGGTTCGCCTGAGGGTGGGGAGGGCTTCGACAAGCACAGCCCGAACGGATCTCAAGACTTCACTGGACAGGCTCCTAGCCCATCAGCCGCGTCAGTGCTTCCTGGTATTTGGCCGAGGTCTTTTCGATCACCTCTTTGGGCAGGCGCGGGGAAGGTGGGCTCTTGTCCCAGGGCTTGCCGCCGACCTGGGCGGTTTCCAGCCAGTCGCGCAGAAACTGCTTGTCGTAGCTGGGCGGGTTCTCGCCGACCACATAGCTCTCGGCCGGCCAGTAGCGCGACGAATCGGGCGTGAGCACCTCGTCCATCAAGACCAGCGTGCCCGCCTTGTCCAGGCCGAACTCGAACTTGGTGTCGGCAATGATGATGCCCTTCTTCAAGGCCATGGCCGCTGCTGCTTTGTAGAGCGCGATCGACACGTCGCGGATCTGTGCGGCCAGGGCCGGGCCGATCATCTGCACGGTTTTCTCGAAGGTGATGTTCTCGTCGTGCTCGCCCATCTCGGCCTTGGCCGCCGGGGTGTAGATCGGCTCGGGCAACTGGCTGGCGTTTTGCAAACCGGCGGGCAACGGCACGCCACAGACCGCCTGGTTGTCCTGGTATTCCTTCCAGCCGCTGCCGGCCAGGTAGCCGCGCACCACGGCTTCGACCGGGATCGGTTTCAGGCGCTGCACCAGCATGGATCGGCCTTCGACCTGCGGCACTTCCTTTTCGCTCACCACGCTCTCGGGTGCGTCGCCGGTGAGGTGGATGGGGCAGATGTTCAAGCCCTTGGGGCCGAGCTGCTCGAACCAGTAGAGCGAGAGCTGGGTCAGCAACTTGCCCTTGCCGGGAATCGGTTCGCCCATGATCACGTCAAAGGCGCTGATGCGGTCGGACGCCACCATGAGGATGCGGTCATCGCCCACGGCGTAGTTGTCGCGCACCTTGCCACGCGCAAGCAAGGGCAGGGATGTCAGGGCAGAGGTGTGCAAAGCGGAAGTCATGGTGGTGCGGGAAAAAGTGACAGGCAAGAAAAAAGCCCGCAGAACGAACAGTCAACGGGCTTTGAACCATTCCGGGCGATTATCGCAGGTTGGGGCTGGACAGGCAGCACAGCCATGGGCGGCTGGACCGATTGCACACGCGTTGCGCCCCCGCACCTGTGCACCAAGGAGCGCCATTTGCTTCAGCTCGCCCATCCTGCCAAGGTCTCGCGTTCGCGCGCCAGCCGCAAACCGTGCAAGGCGTGTTCCATGGCGGCCTGGGCTTCTTGCTGTGCCGCCGCGCGCACGGCACCCTGCGTGTTGTCGGCCACCATGGCCAGCATTTTTTGCAGCGCCAGCGCAACCTCAAGGCAATGGGCGCCATCGCGGGCAATCGGCTCCAGCACGTCGCGCAGCAAAGCGTGTTCGTCCACCGGCACCACGGTCACACGCGGGTAGCGCACCTCGGGCGCGGGCTGGTCGGGGTCCACCTGCGTGCCGTCGATCAGCAAGCGGGCGATCACACCGGTGACCAGCACCGCCGTGCCGGGGTCGTTGACGGCGGGCGAGAGCGCACGCTGTGCGATCTCGCTCAAGATGACCAGACCAAAACGCGGGTCCTGTTCTTCGGTGCGGTCGCGCCCGACCACAAAGGCGCTGGCCAGTTTCTTGATCTGCTCCGCATCCAGGTCGGGCTTGCCGGCGACGATGGCCAGCACGGTGGACGGCGCCACAAAGTCGCCGGGGCGCACGCGCACATGCAGCAGGGTTTCGGCGGCGTCTGCCGCTCGCTGCAAGCTCGCGATGTCGATGTATTGCAGGTAGCCGGTGCGCGGTCCATGCACCCGCACGCCTTGCCCCTCGTCCACCAGCGCGTCGGGGCTGCCGCCCAGAGCCGGCTCCAGCTGCCATTGGCGCAGCGGTGGCAAGGCCGCGTTTTCTACCGTGGTGATGGTGTGGGCCATGCGCCCGAGCTTGGACAAGGTGTCGATCCAGCGCAGCAAGGCCAGGATCAGATAGCCCAGCACGTAGATGGTGAAGGCCAGCAACACGAAGCGGCCGGAGCCGCCGTAATAGCCCAGGCCCAGCGCGGTGAGCGCCACCATGGAGAAGATGAAGGCCGCGATGAAGGCCGAGATGGCGTGTTGCGCGCTC
>NZ_JBFJMY010000153.1:0-9190 GCF_041633695.1 Hydrogenophaga sp. | reverse complement strand
GGGTGCTCGACTCTGGTTGTTCGGTGTCCGGTCTACGAGAGGCCGCCGACATTCACCGAGCAACAATGACGGTTCAGTCTTGGCCGGCTCGGTGCCTTCACTGTCCGCTTCCGAGCAGATTGTCGGATGGCTGCTCCTGGCCGGGAGCAGCCCCCGCAGCAGTTGCACACGCCGCGCGAGAGCAACGCTTTGCAGGCTCCCGGCGACCGCCACCGGGAGAAGGGCACGCGCGTTCTAGGCGGGCGGCGCGTGCTTCAGACGCGGCCTGCCCTCTACGGATACGGCCTCGGCACTCAGTAGTACAAGAAACCCAGCGCTTCTTTCAGCCGGTCGCCCGTGGTGCGCATGCGGTCCCAGCGCTCCATGGCCATATCGCCCTGGCGGAACTCGCGGTAGAAGTTGTTGCTCTGAAGCTGGGTCAGTACCGCCTCGATGTTTTCCGGGTTGTTGTTGGCAAACCCGAAGCGCTCGCGCAAGACCTTCATGCGGGTGGTCATGGGGTCGCCCGCGCCTGCTTCAGCGATCTGAACCGGGGCTCTGGGTGTCACCAGGATCAGCACCGATCGTTGCAGGTCGTTGGTGTTCTTGTGGGAGAACAGGTATTGGACGCCCGGCACGTCCTGCAGGCCCGGCACGCCGTCGCGCGTGCTCGACGACGACTTCTCGCTCAAGCCACTCAGCACCAGCGTTTCGCCCATGTTCATCACCACGTTGGCGTTGGCTGTGGTCTCGCCGATCTCGATCTGGTAGGCGACGCGTGGGTTGTCGGAGCTGGCGTTCAAGGCTGTGCGCTGCGCTTCCACCTTGAGCTGAATGCGGCCCTGCGGCAAGAAGTTGGGGGTCACGGCCAGCTTGATGCCGAAGCGTTTGTCCAGCGGCACGATGGTGGTGCCACCTTGCTGGCTGGTGGAGACCACCCCCGCGCTCAGGTTGGTGCCCGAGAAGAACTCGGACGGCATGCCTTCGATGGCGGCCAGCGTCGGCCGTGCCAGCACTTCGTTGATCGAGTTGTTGGCGTTGGCGATGTTCAACGAGTACGACAGCGCCGGAATGGTCACGGCGCGGGTGATGGCGGTGCTCACCGCAGGAGTGGCGCTGCCCATGGCGCTGGAACTGATGACACGCGAATAGGCGGCCAGGTTGCCGGCCACCGAACCGAGTTGCAGGGTCAGAGCGTTGAGCAGGTTCACACCCTTGGAGGTCGAGATCAGTTCCTGCGTGGAGAGTAAAACCACGTCAACCAGGAGCATTTGAGGGCCGCTGGCAGGCCCGCTGGCAGGCGTGCTGGCCGCTGGTGCAACAGCAGGTGGCGCGTCCTGCTGCGGTTCTGGCTCGGGCCCGCTCAGGGTCGGGCGGACCACCGGACGGTTGTAGATTTCGGGCGTGGTGAAGGCCTGCGCCAGCTCTACCGGCCGCTTGCTGGCAGGGGGCGGGCCCATGCTGGTCTTGATCGCCACCGGGTTGGCGGCGCCGTGCTTGTCGTAAAAGCTTTTCCACTGCGCCAGGCGGCTGTCCACGCGCTGCACCTCGGGGCCGCTGTCCTTCATCTGCGCCAGCGCGCTGCGCATTCCGTCGGCCTGCGCGAAGCTGCCGCAGGAGGCGTACACCGCGATGCTGGAGCGCACGAAGCCGCGAGGTGGTTCTGCCGTGTACTTGCGGAACTGGTCTGCCATCGCACAGGCGGTCTTCGCGTCGCCGGTGAGGTATGAGGCCACCATCAGGCCGTAGACGGACACCGAGCTCTCGGGCGTGAGCAGCAGCACTTCGGAGAAGGCCTCCTTGGCGCGGTCGAACTGCTTCATGTCCATGTGCGCCAGGCCCATGAACTCTTGAGCGATCCAGTTGCTGGGGTCGATCCGCAGGGCTTGCTGGTAGCCCTCCAGTGCCATCTCGCCTTTCTGCGTGTCCCCCTGGCGGGCCTGCAGGTGGTAGACGAAACCATTCAAGAAGTGCAGGTGGGCGTTGCGCGGATCGAGCTGCAGGGCCTCGTTGACGGCCATCTGGGCCTTGGGCAGTTCCAGACGCTGGATGAATCCCACCGCCGCCGTGACCTTGGCCAGCATCTCGGAGTCGTGGATGCCAGCGGGCACCAGCGGCAGTGCCTTGATCATCTCGGCAAACGAGGGAGACTCGTCGGCCCAGGCTGGTTGCACGGCGCACAGAGCCAGCGCAACAGCGGCTGCCACGCGGGTGCGGCGTATCGATTTGTAGAGGGCGTTCATAAATGGTTTTTTTGTGACAAAGGGGGTTGATCGAGCAGCCGGGGTTCGCGCTAACACCCCTCAACAACCACTGCTCTTGAGGGTCTTGCCATACGCCTTGATCGAATTGCACAAGGGCACAGTTTTGTTGGGGCCGCCATCTCGCCCTTCGCGCTTGCCGTTCTCGATCCAATGCACGAGGGCCGCCGCGTAGTTGTCCTGGCCAAAGGCGTTCTGGAGGTCTGGATAGCGGTCGAGGTAGGCCTTGACATGAAAGTCCGGGCTGCTCTGCAGGCCTTGTTTGATGCCGTATACCAGCCAGTGGATCGTCATGGAGTCGGCGTCTGTGCTGCCACCCATGTCCTTCACCGCACTGGGATTCTTGGTTTGGTAGGACGGAATGTCGAACTCGAAGGAGCCACGCATCCGGTTCTTGTAGCCGGTGCTTTTCCAGTACGCCACCAGATCGGTCTTGGCGGCGACCAGGCCCGGCTGGGCATCGTAGAAGTAGTCCCAGTCGAACACGCTGCGGTCGTAGAGCATGGTCTTCACGTCGATCGACGACTTGGCCGTTTTGCCTCCGGCCGCACCGATGGCCGTGTTGGTGGCGCCACTGAAGGTCTTGCTCACGGCGTTGATCGAGCTTTCTGCCGCCTGGCGGGTTTGTGCCTTCACCCGGTTGTATTCCGCTTCGGCAGCCTTTGCCGCAGCGTCGGCAATCTTGGTCAGCTCTGCATTGGCGGCACTGGCTGTGTAGCCGCTGAGGTTCTTGTATTCGCCCGCGATCTTGTTGTAGGCCGCTTCGAGCTCTTTGCCGATGCAGCCACCGATCTTGGAAGGATCGACGTTCACGCCGCCCTGGCCTTCGAACACCTCGGCGATATCGGTCGTGGGCTGGATTTCCAGTTGGGTCTTGATCTCGAAGGGGTTCACGCAACTGGCACTGACGGCCACCTTCATGGTGCTGCCACTCATGCCCACCTCGACCTTCTGGCCCGCGAAATTCCCCAGCAGGTTGATGTTTTGCTGGCTGCCGCTGATGGCCATGGTCGCTTGCATCTTGAAGCTAACCTTGCCCAATGGGCCCAGCTTGACCGTGATGGCCTCACCCACATCGCCGTTCAGCCCCGAGCGGCCGGCAGTGGCGTACAGCCAACCCATCTTCTGCCCCAGGATCTTCACGTCGCCCGCCGCTTTGAGCAGCGGTCCATCGGTGGCCAAGGGGCCGAGCAGGGAAAAGTTGAAATACTTGTTGTCGTCGGGGAAAGGCTTGGTGCTGTCACCAAATGCGTAGGGGGGTGGAGGTTGCGGATTGCGCAACTGCACCACCGACAGCGGCTTGGTCATGGCCAGCAGCGGACCCTTGAACATGTCGATGTTGCGGATGAAGCCACCGCCGTACTTGGCCAGTCGCCCATCCGGCGTGGCCATGCCCACCATCATGTGAGCCGCGTCTTCCATGGTGAAGCTTGCCGGGGTGGCCATACGGAACTCAAAGTCCAGCAAGTCCATGGCGCCAGCCGGGTTCAGCGGCGTCTGGAAGTGCATGATGACTTTTTTGGTCTCAGCGCCCGGGAAAGCGGCGTTGCCTTTGTAGCCGAAGGTCAGGGCGTTGTTCAAGAAGAACGTGGCGTCGGTCAGAACGACTTTCGGCATGCTCAGCTGCAGGCTCGATTTCGGGGAAAACGAGAACTCCACGAAGGCCTCGGGCTTCGCCGCATCGGCCCCGGCTTTCTTCATGGTCTCACCGTGCGCGACGGCATCGGCCAGGCCCACGCCGGCACCGGCACCCCCCGCCAGATCGGCCGGGATCGGCATCACCACGGCGGCACGCATCATCAGCGCATTCGTATCCGCCCCCATGGACTGCATCGACATCTTCAAGAGCCCACCCAGGTTGGCGCGTGCGGCCAACTGAACGCCGCTGGAGAAAGACAGGGTGTTGACGTTGAAGTATTTGTCGCGAACCACCTGCTGCAGGGCGGGCGGCATCTTGATGTTGTCGAGCTCGTAATCGGTGGTCGAGAGCGAGATGATGGGCGACATGAGCGAGGTCTCGCCCAGGACCTTTTGCGCCTTCTCGCCCAGCAGGTGGGGCATGACCATGCTCTTGTCGACCACGAGCAGTAGCGTTTGCTGCGCCGCGCCGCTGGTGAAAAAGTACAGCTGCAGCGGCCCCGACTGGGTCATGTAGCACCCGGTGAGCTGAGCCCCGCAACTGGTTTTCTTCAGCGCCCCGACCATGCCCTGCACTTCATTCTTGATGCCACGGATCGGCAATCCGCCGAGCAATTTCTTGAGGCTGGGCGTGATCTCGGGTACGTCCTGCGCTTGGACCGGCATGGAGATGGCAAGCGCACCAAGCAGTGCGAGCACCCCTTTGAGCAGCGTGGGTGTCGCGCCAGAACCCCTGGGGGCCCGTATGTGAAGCAGTGGCATGTCTTTTTGTGGTGAATGGATGACCACTGACTATCGGCGTTGCACCACTGTCGCTAAAGGAGGAACTGGCCATGTATTGCCCGGCTGTTCTCGCAGGGTCCGCATGCGACGCCAAACGTCCCGCTCCCTCCGCCATGGGCGGCCGCCGGCAGGTGCTGGCACGGAGCCGCTCTGCGTTGACCGCGTCCGTGACCGGTAGGGCACCACTTTGCTGGCACCCGGGCGGCCACCAGCAGGGAAAAAGACCCGCGAGCGCTAACGCTGCGCTGGGATCGACCGCATCAGAGTTTGAAGTCGTACTCGATCGTCAGCGGCGCGTGGTCGCTGAACTTTTCGTCCTTGTAGATCGCCTCGCGTCTGGCGTGCGCGGCCAGTGCCGGGGTTGCCAGGTGGTAATCCAGCCGCCACCCCACGTTGTTGGCGTAGGCCTGGCCGCGGTTGCTCCACCAGGTGTAGGCGGTCTCGGTGGCTTCGGGTTGCAACTGGCGGTAGACGTCGACCATGCCGGCCTCGTTGAGCAGCTTGGTCATCCAGGCGCGCTCTTCGGGCAGGAAGCCGCTGTTCTTCTGGTTGCTGCGCCAGTTCTTCAGGTCGATGTTCTGGTGCGCGATGTTGATGTCGCCACACAGAATGAACTCGCGCTGGCTCTTGAGGGCTTGCAGGTGCGGGTACATCAGGTCGAGAAAGCGGTATTTGGCCGCCTGGCGCTCGGGGCCGGACGAGCCGCTGGGAAAGTACGAGCTGATGAGCGAGAGCTTGCGTTTGGGCGTGTCAAAGCGCAGTTCCACGTAACGCCCTTCGGTGTCGAACTCACCGCCATCAAAGCCGATGATCACATCGCTGGGCGCGTGTTTGGTGTAGACCGCAGCGCCCGAATAACCTTTCTTCTCGGCAAAGTGGAAGTAGCCGGTGAGTCCGGCCATTTCTTCGAACTTGCCGCTCACGTCGGGGCCCTGCGCTTTGACTTCCTGCACGCAAATACAATCGGGCTGGTGCGCGGCGAGCCATTTCTCCAGACCCTTGGTGGTGGCGGAGCGGATGCCGTTGAGGTTGAGGCTGGTGAGTTTGAACAAGGATTTCCCCATGGTGTTGGAAGCTGGAGCGGTGAAAGCCCAAGTGCGCGATGCGGCGCAGGCGCAGGCGTTCGTGCAATTTTGTGTCGAGTCGGGCGTGTTGCGCTTTGGTGAATTCAAGACCAAAGCGGGGCGCATGTCACCCTATTTCTTCAATGCCGGCCTGTTCGACGATGGCGCCAAGCTGGGCCGGCTCGCACAATTCTATGCAAAAGCCCTGCTGGCCAGTGGCATCGAATTCGACATGATTTTTGGCCCCGCCTACAAGGGCATTCCACTGGGTGCGGCGGTGGCCGTTGAGCTGGCGCGCCTGGGCCACAACCTGCCGTTTGCCTACAACCGCAAAGAGGCCAAGGACCACGGCGAAGGCGGCACGCTGGTGGGCGCGCCACTCAAGGGCCGGGTGCTGATCGTGGACGATGTGATGTCGGCCGGCACCGCCGCGCGCGAGTCGATTGCCTTGATCCAGGCGGCAGGTGCCACGGCGCACGCGGTGGCGATTGCGCTGGACCGGCAGGAAAAAGCCACAGAAATCGGCCCAGATGGGCGGGCGCGCGATGTCGATCACAGCGCAGTGCAATATGTGCAGCACACGCTGGGCCTGCAGGTATGCGCCATTGCGAGCCTGGAGGATTTGTTGCAGTATCTGACGGATCACCCCGGCACCGAACTCGGCCAGCACCTCGAACGTGTGCAAACCTACCGGCAGCGCTATGGGGTGGCTTAAGGACTTCACCGTGTTTCAAACCCCCGCCCCGGTTTCGCGCTGGCCCGCCCTTGCCTGGCAGAGTGGTGCCTTGCTGCTGGGCGCTGCTTTGTCGTGGCCGGCGGCAGCCCAATCGGGTCAGGGCATCTACACCTGCGTGGACAAAAATGGACGCCGCATCACGTCCGACCGGCCCATCACCGCCTGCCTGGACCGCGAGCAACACGAGCTGGGCAGCAGCGGCGTGGTCAAGCGCGTGCTGCCACCCAGCTACACCGCCGACGAACGCGCGCGGCTGGAAGCGGAACGCCGGCAAGAAGAGGAGATACGCGCACGCGTGCTGGAAGAAAAGCGGCGCGAACGCGCCCTTTTGATCCGCTACCCGACGCAGGCTTCGCACGACAAAGAGCGTGCCGACGCGCTGTTTCAGGTGGACGAGGTGATCGCAGCGGTGAACAAGCGCGAGCAGGCCTTGCTGGAGCAACGCAAGGGCCTGGACACGGAGCTGGAGTTCTACCAGAAGGACCTCAGCAAAGCGCCCGCCTGGCTCAAACGCAAATTCGACGACAACGAACAGCAAATGGGCGTGCAAAAGCGCTTTCTGGCCGAGCAGGCGCAAGAGAAGCAACGCATCAACGCGCGGTTCGACGAAGAACTGGTCAAGCTGCGCGAACTCTGGCGCGCCACAGCAGCCCTCAGAGGCCGCTGAGTTCGGCCAAGACCGGACGCCCGGCCCTGGCGCCGCCTACCCGTCGCCTGCCCATTCGCCAGTGGCTGCTCAGTGGCTGGCGGCCGTGACCCGGATGCCGCGAATCTGGCCCGCCTCGCGCGACACTTCGGGCCTGGGGTAGGCCGCCGGGTCGAAGCGGTGCAGCAGTTCGGCCTCTCGCACGCGGGTCAAGACCACGTTCGCCGCCTTCACATGGCCATAGCCACGCATCTGCAGGGGCAGCGCGGCGATGTCGGTGGCCAGCCGCAGCCGCGCTTCGGTGAGCGCAGGCAACAAGGCCTGGATGCGTTGCTGGTAGTGGTCGATCAACTGGCGCTCCATGCGCCGCTCTTCCGTGTAGCCAAAGACATCCAGCGCGGTGCCACGCAAACGCCGCCCTTGCGCCAGCAAGCGCATGGCGCCCAGCATCCAGCCCCCCAGACGCATCTTGCGCGGCGCCTGCCCGTCACGCCCACGCGCCAGCAGCGGTGGCGCCATGTAGAACTCCAGCTGGATATCGCCTTCGAACTGCGCCTTCAAGCGCTGGGCAAAGGCGCCATCGGTGTACAGGCGGGCGACTTCGTATTCGTCCTTGTAGGCCATCAGCTTCAACAGGCTGCGCGCCACCGCGCGTGAAAACGGCAGGCTGGAATCGGCGCCGAGCGCTTGTTCGCGCTGGCGTGCAGCGTCCACCTGCTGCACATACCGGGCCGCGTAGGCCGCGTTCTGGTATTGCGTGAGATGGGCCACGCCGTCGGCCAGCAATTGGTCCAGGGTTTCAGGGGCCTCGGGTTCTGCGGCGGCGCCTTGCGCCAGTGCCGCCACCGCCGAAGGGTTGGCCGCCGCGAGCCGCCCCAGGGCAAAGGCGAGCTTGTTGTTGTCGACGCCAACCGCGTTGAGCTCCATGGCGCGCAACAGAGCGGGCAAGCCCACCGGCACCAGGCCTTGTTGCCAGGCGTAGCCCAGGCACAGGATGTTGGAGACGATGGCGTCGCCCAGAAAGGTTTGCGCCAACGCCTGGGCGTCCAGCGTGGTGAGCCGATCCGCGCCGGCGGCGAAGCGCAGCTTGTCCAACAGGTCGGGCACGCGCAGGTCGGCGTCGGGGTTGTGCAGGCTTTCGGCGACCGGAATTGCATGCGTGTTGGCGACCACGCGGGTTCGGCCCTGGCGCACGGTGATGAGCGCTTCGGCCGACGCACCCACCACCAGATCGCAGGCCAACAACGCGTCGGCTTGCTGGGTGTCGATGCGCACCTGGTTGAGCCGCTCGGGCACATCGGCCAGGCGCACAAAGCTCAGCACCGAGCCGCCTTTTTGCGCAAAGCCCATGAAGTCCAGCACGCTGGCGCTCTTGCCCTCCAGGTGCGCGGCCATGGTGATCAAGGCCCCCACGGTGACCACGCCGGTGCCGCCCACGCCGGTCACCAGCAGGTCGTACGGCCCGGTCCACACATGCGCGGCGGGTGCGGCCAGTCGGTCCACTTGCTGCATGAAGGCTTGGGCACCGCCCGCCAGCGCACCGGCGCGCTTGCGCAACTGCCCGCCCAGCACACCCACGAAACTGGGACAAAACCCCTTGGCACACGAGTAGTCTTTGTTGCAGCTGCTCTGGTCGATCTGGCGCTTGCGGCCCAGCGGGGTTTCGAGCGGCAGCACGGCCACGCAATTGCTCTGCACCGAGCAGTCGCCACAGCCTTCGCACACGCGCTCGTTGATGACCAGGCGGCGCGCCGGGTCCACCAGTTCGCCCTTTTTGCGGCGGCGGCGCTTCTCGGCGGCGCAGGTTTGTTCGTAGATCAGCACCGTCACGCCTGGCATCTCGCGCAGGCGGCGCTGCACCGCGTCGAGCTCGGCGCGGTCGTGGAACTCGGTACCGGCCGGAAAGCGGTGGTGGATGCTTTGGTACTTGCCGATGTCGTCGCTCAGCACCACCACCTGTTTCACACCTTCGGCCTCCACCTGGCGGGCGATGCCGTCCACGGTGATGGTGCCGTCCACCGGTTGGCCGCCGGTCATGGCCACGGCGTCGTTGAACAAAATCTTGTAGGTGAGCGTGGCCTTG
>NZ_JBFJMY010000152.1:0-9292 GCF_041633695.1 Hydrogenophaga sp. | reverse complement strand
TCACCGCGGCCGGGCGCAGCGCTGCGGCTACGCTGTTCGCCGAGGCCTTGGCCCAGGGCAAGCTCCAAGTGGCTTACGCGCCACTCGAACTGCCTTGGGCGGTACACGCCTTGATCCGGCGCCAGCGCCCGCGCTGCGCGATCATGACGGAGATCGACACCTGGCCGGTGCTGCTCACCAGCATCCGCCGCGCAGGCGTGCCGCTGGCCATGGCCAATGCGCAATACCCGCGCAAAAGCCTGGAAAACGATTTGAAGTGGTTGGGCTTTCGGTCCCACTTTTTTCGGGCCTACGAATTGGTGCTGTGCAAGTCCGAAACCCACGCCGAGCGCTTTCGCCGCGTGGGCTGCGCACGCGTGGTGGTCGCGGGCGAAACCCGGTTCGATCTGCCGGTGTCGCCTTTGCAGCTGGATGCAGCGCAGCGCCTGAAGGCTTCCGGCATGCTGGGCGCACCGCAACGGCCCATCGTCTGTTTCGCCAGCGCCATCGTGGGCGAAGACGAGCAGTTCCTACAAGCCTGCACGCAGGTGCAAGCCGGTCTCCAGGCTGCGGGCCTGGACAAACCGCTGTTTGTCTACGTGCCACGCAGCCCACAGCGCTTTGACACCGTGGACGCCTTGTTCCGCGCCGCAGGCATGCAGGTGGCGCGGCGCAGCCGGTGCTTCGACGCCGACCTGCAAGCCACCGCACCCAGCTCTTCGCTGGCAGACACCGACGTGCTGCTGGGCGACTCCCTAGGCGAGATGTATTTTTACCTCGCACTGTCCCAGGTGGTCGTGGTGGGCGCCTCGTTCGTGCCCATGGGTGCACACAACATCATCGAACCGCTGGCGCTGAAAAAGCCGGTGATGGTCGGCCACAGCATCTGGGGCATCGAATACCCCGGCGTGGAAGCGCTGGCGGCCGGGGTGTTGCAACAGCACATGGATATCGCCTCCTTGTCACAGGCCTTGCTGCAGTTGCTGACCGAACCCGACGCTTACGCCCAGGCCATGGCCGGGGCGCAAGCCTTTTACGCCGAGCATGCCGGTGCCACGCGCAAACACATGGCGGCCCTCACGCCCTGGCTGGCGCAATGCCCATGAGCGAGCCCGGCCCCGAACAGCGCTGGGCGCTGCGCCTCTACCTGGGCCTGGCCGGGGCCATCACGCCGGTGTGGCGCTGGGGTCTGCAGCGGCGCCTGCGGCGCGGCAAAGAAACCGAGGCCAGCATCCGGCAAAAGCTGATGACCGAGCCCGCCGCGCGGCCCGACGGCCCCTTGGTCTGGGGCCATGCCGTGGGCGTGGGCGAGGCGCTGGCCTTGGCGGGCCTGTTCACCCGCCTGGCCCAGGCCTTGCCTGGGCATGCGTTTCTGATCACCACCACCGCCAGAACCTCGGGCGATGCCTTGAAAAAAATGGGGCTGCCGCCCCGTTGCCAACACCAGTTCGCCCCCATCGACACACCGGCCACCTGCGTCGCCTTTGTACGCCACTGGCGGCCCAGCCTGGCGATCTGGTGCGAAATGGATTTGTGGCCGGCGCTGATCGCGGCCACCCACGCGCAAGCCGTGCCCACGATCCTGGTGAACGCGCGCCTGTCCAGGGCTTCGCTGGCCAAACGGCGCTGGGCCCAACCGCTGTATGCGGCGCTGTTGTCGCGTTTCGTGCAACTGTTCGCGCAAAACGCCGAAACCGCCCAGGCCTTGGTTGCGCTGGGCGCGCTGCCAACCCGGGTCGTGGTGAGCGGCACCATCAAAGCCCTGGCACCGCCACTGCCCTGCGACGCCACCGACCTGGCGGACCTGACCCGTGCCATCGGCGCACGCCCGGTCTGGCTGCTGGCGTCCAGCCACCCGGGCGAAGAAGCGCTGGCGCTGGCGGCGCACCAGCAGCTACTCGCCGCCCAGGCCGATGCGTTGCTCATCATCGCCCCGCGCGCACCCGCCAGGGGGGCCGAGGTCGCCGCCTTGGCTGGGCCGGGCGCTGCGCTGCGCAGCCGTGGCCAGGCCCTGACCACGGCCACCACGGTTTATGTGGCCGACACCATCGGTGAAATGGGCCTCTGGTACCGCCTGAGCCCGGTGGCATTGGTGGGGGGGTCGCTGGCCCAGGTGGGCGGGCACAACCCCTACGAACCGCTGGCGCTGGGCTGCGCGGTGCTGAGTGGCCCCAACGTCTGGAATTTCGCCGAGAGCTACGCCGAGCTCCAGGCCGATACGCAGGCCGACACGGTGCTGGACGCGCAGCAAACCGCCCACGCGGTGGCCACGGTGTGGCACACCCGACGCGACGCAGGCGCCAACCCTGCTGCGGCCCGCTTGCCACCCGGCGCGCAAGCCTTGTTGGATCGTCTGCAAGCCCTGGCCGAACACCCGGAGCCGCTGCCACACTGAGCTTGCGGCACGCGTGCTTTGCGCGTCTTTAGTGGCTGCTGGCGCCCACCACCGCGTCGGGCTTGGCTTGCAGGAGCAGCGCCAGCATCACCGCCTCGATGCGGTGCAGGGCTTCTTGTGTATGTCCCTCAAAACGCAACACCAGCACCGGCGTGGTGTTGGAGGCACGGATCAGGCCAAAACCATCGGGCCAGTCCACGCGCAAACCGTCGATGGTGGAGACCTTGGCCGGTGCTTCGAAGCGCGCCAAGGCCAGCAGCTGGTCCACCACCGCCTGCGGTTCGCCCTCGGCGCAAGCCACATTGAGCTCGGGCGTGCTGTGGCTGGTGGGCAGCGCGTGCAGCACCGCGTTCGCGTCCGGGCTTTTGCTCAAGATCTCCAGCAGACGCGCACCGGCGTAGGTGCCGTCGTCAAAGCCGAACCAGCGCTCCTTGAAGAAGATGTGCCCGCTCATCTCGCCACCCAGCGGGCTGTCGATCTCTTTCATGCGCGCTTTGATCAGCGAATGCCCGGTCTTGAAAATATGCGCCTCGCCACCGGCCGCCTCGATCGCCGGGGCCAGGCGCTGCGAGCACTTCACATCGAACACGATCTTGCCGCCGGGCACGCGCGAGAGCACGTCCTGCGCGAACAGAATCATCTGGCGGTCCGGGTAGATGGTGGCACCGTCTTTCGTGACGATGCCCAGGCGGTCGCCGTCGCCGTCAAAGGCCAGGCCGAGTTCGGCGTCGGTCTCGCGCAGGGCGCGGATCACGTCCTGCAGGTTTTCCGGTTTGCTGGGGTCGGGATGGTGGTTGGGAAAGTTGCCGTCCACCTCGCTGAACAATTCGGTCACCTCACAGCCCAGCGCCCGAAATATGGCTGGGGCAGAGGCGCCGGCGATGCCGTTGCCGCAGTCCACCACCACCTTCATGGGGCGGGCCAGTTTCACGTCGGACACGATGCGCTCGCGGTAGGCCGGCAGCACATCGACCAAACGCACCCGGCCACCCGCCACGGGTGTGGCGCTCTCGTCCTCCATGGTGCGGCGCAGGGCCTGGATATCCTCGCCATAAATGGCGCGCCCACCCATCACCATCTTGAAGCCGTTGTAGTCCTTGGGGTTGTGGCTGCCCGTCACCTGGATGCCGCTGGTGCACAAGGTGTGGGCCGCAAAGTACAACATCGGCGTGGTCGCCAGACCGATGTCGATCACCTCCACCCCGGCAGCCACCAGGCCACGGATGAGCGCCGCCGACAACGCGGGGCCGCTCAGGCGACCATCGCGCCCCACCGCCACCGCGCGTTCACCCAGCTTCATGGCCTGCGTGCCAAAGGCCAGGCCCAGCGCCTCGGCCACCGCCTCGTTCAAGGTCGTGGGGACCACGCCCCGGATGTCGTAGGCTTTGAAGATGGACGCGGTGACTTGCATGGGGTTCCCTGGTGTTATTGCAGACCCTGGGATTTTAGGCCGTGCCATTTGCGGGCTCTGGCACAGGTCCGGAAACGGCCAGTCAAACCTGGCAGCACGCCGTACCATCCCCAACATGAAAGCCAAGCAAATCCTGGACGCAGACGCCTGCTACCGAGCACTGTGCTCGCACGACGCTCGCTTTGATGGCCGTTTTTTCACCGGCGTCACCTCCACCGGCATTTATTGCCGGCCGGTGTGCCGGGTGCGCACGCCGCGGCGCGAGAACTGCGATTTTTTTGAACTCGCGGCCCAGGCCGAACGGGCCGGGTTCCGGCCCTGCCTGCGCTGCCGACCGGAACTCGCACCGCTGGACCGGCACTGGTCGACACAGGACGCCACCGCCATCCTGGTGCAACAGGCCACGCGCCTGCTCGACGATCCGCAGAACTGGCAGACTTGGCAAAGCGGGCCCAACGAAACCGCCACCGGCTCCGCCTTGCAGACGCTGGCCGACCGCCTGGGCGTGAGCGACCGCCATTTGCGCCGCCTGTTCGAGGCCCGTCTGGGGGTTTCGCCCCTGCAATACCTGCAGACGCGCAAACTCCTAACCGCCAAACAGCTGCTGGGCGATACCGCCATGCCCATCACCCAGGTAGCGCTCACCAGCGGCTTTGCCAGTGTGCGCCGCTTCAACGCCGCCTTTCTCACCCACTACGGCTTCAACCCCAGCCAGATGCGGCGGCGCTCGCAGCCCACGGCAGCAGCGGCTGCAAGCTGTACCGTGCGCCTGGCCTGGCGCCCACCCTACGATGCCCACGCCATGCTGGCCTTTCTGGCCGGGCGGCAACTGCCGGGGGTGGAGCGCATCGAGACCGGGCCCACACCCGGCCTGCACCGCACCGCCCGCATCGAAGCGGCGGACCAGACCCACAGCGGCTGGTTTTCCGCCCACTTGCATACCGACGCCAGCGTGCTGGTGCTGCGCGTGAGCGAAAGCCTGCACCCGGTTTTGCCGCAGCTGATCTGGCGGGTGCGCGCGCTGTTCGACCTGGACGCCGATCCGCAAGCCATCAACGCCACGCTGCACCCGCACTTTCCCAGCGGCGACGGTCTGCGTTTGCCCGGTTGTTTCGACAGCTTTGAACTCGCGGTGCGCGCCGTGCTGGGCCAGCAGATCACGGTCGCGGCGGCCCGCACCCTGGCCGCTCGCCTGGTGCAGCAATGGGGCGAGCCCGTGCACACGCCCGACCCCGAGCTGAACCGCCACTTTCCCACGCCGCAGGCGCTGGCACAGGCCGACACCGATGCCCTGGGCGCCATCGGCATCGTGCGCCAGCGGCAAGGCGCCATCCAGGCGCTGGCCCGCGCGGTGCTGAACGGGCAGCTCTCGCTGCAAGCACACAGCGATGTCGACATCACCGTGGCAGCACTGCAGGCCCTGCCCGGCATAGGCCCCTGGACCGCGCACTACATCGCCATGCGCGCGCTGCGCTGGCCCGACGCCTGGCCACCCGGCGACGTGGCGCTGCTCAAAGGCCTGGGCCTGGCAGAGCACGCCCGGCCACTGGCCAACCGTCTGGCCGAACAGGCCACGCAAGCCTGGCGTCCCTGGCGCAGCTACGCCGTGATCCGCACCTGGGCCGGTTGCCTGGACCCCAGCGCGGCAGGCGCCTCGCTCGCCCCAACACCCCCCATCGTTGCCCCCGCGCCCCCGGAGACCTGAACCATGTCCACCACCCTGCCCCACACCCGCTTTGAGTCACCACTCGGTCCGATCTGGATCACCGCCGCGCCCGACGGTCTGCTCGGCTTCTGGTTCCACGATCAAAAACACCTGCCCACGTCGGACGAACGCAGGCACTGGACCGAAGACCGCCGCCACCCCCTGCTGCTGAATGCCCAGGCCCAGCTGCGCGGCTACTTTGGCGGCGCGCGGCAGGCTTTTGATCTGCCCTTGTCCAGCGCCCGGGGCACGCCCTTTCAACGTTCGGTGTGGCGGGCGCTGCAAGACATTCCCTGGGGGCGCACCTGCAGCTACGGCGAGCTGGCCCGCGCCGTGGGCCGACCCGAAGCCGTGCGAGCCGTGGCCGCTGCCGTGGGGCGCAACCCCTGGAGCATCGTGGTGCCTTGCCACCGGGTGCTGGGTGCGCGGGGTGCGCTGACCGGCTATGCTGGCGGGCTGGAGCGAAAAGCCGCTCTGCTGCAGCTGGAACAAAAACACGCCCCCACATGACCCCCACCCTCATCGCCGAATTTGTGCTGCTGGCCGCACTCTGGGGCGCATCGTTCTTGTTCATGCACCTGGGTGCCGCCGAATTCGGCGCCCTGCCCACCGCCGGTTTGCGGGTCGGCCTGGCGGCCCTGTTTCTGCTGCCCGCTTTCCTGATCAAAGAAGTGTGGGCCGATTTCCGACGCCGCACCCGGCCCATCTTGCTGGTTGGCCTGCTGAACTCGGCCTTGCCGTTTGCCTTCTTCTCTTACGCCGTCTTGCACATCAGCACCGGACTGACCGCCATCCTCAACGCCACCGTCCCGCTGTCGGGCGCGGTCGTGGCCTGGCTCTGGCTCAAGGACCGGCCCGGTGGCTCGCGCATGCTGGGCCTGTTGATCGGCTTCGTCGGCGTGACCATGCTGGTGCTGGGCAAATCCAGTTTCAACCCGGTGCCCGACCAGTCGCCCCTGGTCACGCTCTTGGCCATGGGTGCCTGCCTGGCCGCCACCGTGTGCTACGGCCTGGCCGCCAGCTTCACCAAGCGCTACCTGAGCGGTGCACACCCCCTGGCCACCGCCACCGGCAGCCAGATCGGCGCCAGCCTGGGCTTGGCCCTGCCCACCCTTTTGTGGTGGCCGGAGCAAGCCGCCAGCGGCACCGCTTGGGCCGCCATGGCCGCCGTGGGCCTGCTCTGCACCGCCATCGCCTACGTGCTGTTCTTTCACATCATCGAGCGGGCCGGCCCCAGCCGCGCGCTCACCGTCACCTTTCTGGTGCCGGTGTTCGCGCTGCTGTATGGCACGGTGTTCCTGAGCGAAAACATCACCAGTTGGATGCTGGTGTGCGGCTTGGTGATCGTGCTCGGTACCGCGCTGTCCACCGGCCTTGTGGCCTGGCGCCGGCTGGAACGGACCGGCTGAACGCTCCCCGCATACCTCCATCCCAAGAAGTTCGGCACCGGCGCGGTGCAGACGGCGATCCGTGCGCAGACCATACCGCTATCGGTGGCTTCAGTTGGGCTTCGTTCCCTGGGCGCCGCCTCTGAACTGATCGGGGAAGTGCAGACGCACGATCTCGCCGTCCAGCTTCAGGGCGTGACAGCCGCCCAGTGGCGAGTTTCGCCGACCGGGCTGGTCGGCATCGGTCACATCGTCTGCGCCACTCCACAACATTTGAAATGCGGTGGTCGCCATCGGCGGCAGCAACTCGGACATGTGCGTGCAACCCAGCTCACCGCGGAACATGCGCTTGACCGCCATCGTGAAGCCCGGCTGGATGCGCTGTCCGATCAGTCGGCGGTAGCTCTCGGTGATCGCGCCGCACACCGCGTGCGGCCCTTGCACCGTTTGCGCGACCACATCGTGGATCAGCCGCTCTTTGTCAATGGTCAAGCAGACCGTCATGTGGTGGATCGCCTGGTCGGCCTCCAGCGACTTCTCGGTCATTTCGAGCGGAAACGGCTTGGTGTCGATCAAGGTTCCGACGATGTCGAACAGCCCGTCATCGCGCTCGAAACCCTCGCACGTGATCCGCCGCAAGTGCACCGAGCGGCGTGGAATCGAAGGGAGCGTTGCGGTGGCCATATCAGTCGGGTGCCCTGTGCACGACACCAGAAGCCACCAGCGCCTCGATCTCGGCTTCACTTTGGCCCAGCGACCGCAAGATGCCCACGCTGTCGCGGCCGATCGCTGGAGCGACCGGCGGCAACGCGCTGGGCGTGCGCTCGAAACGCGGCGCGGGTGCGGGCTGCATACAGCCGCCCTGCTCCACGAAGATGCCTCGTGCCTTGTTGTGCGGATGGGCCGGCGCCTCCGCCATGCTCAGCACGGGCGCCACGCAGGCATCGCTGCCTTCAAGCACTTCGCACCACTCGTCGCGGCTTTTGCGCAGGAACAGTGCCGTCAGTTTTTCGCGCAGCGCTGGCCACTCGGCACGCTCCCATTGCTGTGCAAAGTGCGGGTCCGTCACGCCGCACTTGTCCAGCAGCAGGCGGTAGAACTGCGGTTCGATCGCGCCGATGGAGAGATAGCGGCCGTCGGCACACGCGTAGTTGCCGTAGAAATGTGCCGAACCGTCCAGGAAATTGCTTTCGCGCTGGTCGCTCCAGAAACCTTTGGCCTGCAAGCCATACTGCGCGGCCATGAGCACGGCAGCACCATCGGTGATGGCCGCGTCAACCACTTGGCCCAGGCCCGAGCCTCGCGCCTCGTACAGCGCGGCGACGACCCCAAGCGCCAGCAACATGCCGCCACCGCCGTAGTCGCCCACCAGGTTCAAGGGCACGGCGGGTGGTCGGTCGGCCGGGCCCATGGCATGCACCGCGCCCGAGAGCGCGATGTAGTTGAGGTCGTGCCCGGCGGCCTGGGCCAGTGGCCCAGTTTGCCCCCAGCCGGTCATGCGTCCGTAGACCAGTTTCGGGTTGCGCGCCATGCAATCTTTTGGCCCCACGCCGAGCTTCTCGGTCACGCCCGGACGAAAGCCTTCGATCAGAATATCGGCGCGGGTTGCGAGTTGCAGCACGGTTTCCACCGCGCGAGGGTCTTTCATGTTCAGCGCAATCGAGCGGCGCCCCCGGTCGACCACGCCGTCGTTGCGCATCAGCGCTTCCAGTGAGCTTCCTCCACCGGGCGTGGGAATGCGGTCAATGCGGATGACTTCGGCCCCCATGTCGGCCAGCATCATGCCGGCGAACGGGCCCGGCCCGATACCGGCCAGCTCAATGACCGTGACGCCGTGCAACGGCCCGCTCATGGTTGAACCCCGAAACGATGAGATAAAAAGCAATTCATAAGCCGTGTCCTCACATGCGCTTGGCAACTTCTTCCAGCATCACCTCGGTGGCACCGCCGCCGATGGTCAAGATGCGGGCATCGCGCGCCATGCGCTCGACCGGTGTGCCAATCATGTACCCCGTGCCCCCATGCAGTTGCAGGCAGGTATGCACCACTTCCTGCAGCGTCTCTGCCGCGAAGCACTTGAGCATTGAAACTTCGCGCACGATCTCCTTGCCCTCGTCGATCATCTGCGCGCACTGGTAGGTGAGCGAGCGCACCGCCGCCGTTTTTGAAGCCATCCAGGCCAGTTTGTTGCGCACCACCTGCTGGTCCCAGAGCGGCTTGCCAAAGGCCTGGCGCTGCTTCACGTATTCCACCGTCAGTTCGATGGCGCGCGAAGCCGTGCCTGAGCTCAAGGCGCCGACCACCAGGCGCTCGTTCTGGAACGTGCTCATGATGTAGTAGAAGCCCTTGCCCTCCTCGCCCAGCAACGCGTCGTGCGGCACATGCAGGTCTTCGAGATAGAGCTCGGCGGTGTC
>NZ_JBFJMY010000151.1:0-9337 GCF_041633695.1 Hydrogenophaga sp. | reverse complement strand
CCGTCGTCGCTGGCATCCAAGGCCGGATTGGGTACTTACCAGAGCCCGTCCATCAACCAGCGTTACAACAACGTGGAGTTCAGCCAGTTCGTGGGCGCCGAGATGATCGCCAAGAAATACGGCCAGGCCAAAGACGAGCTGGACGCGTTTGCGCTGCTCAGCCACCAGCGCGCCATCAAGGCCACCGAAGCCGGTGTGTTCGCCGACGAAATCCTGGCGTTGCCGGTGCGCGGCGCCGATGGCGTGGACACCGGTGAGATGCACACGGCCGATGAAGGCATTCGCTTCGGCGCCACCCTGGAGTCGATCCAGAGCGTGAAGCTGCTGCAAGAGGGCGGGGTCATCACCGCCGCGAACGCCAGTCAGATTTGTGACGGTGCCACCGGTGTGATGGTGGTGAGCGAGCGCGGTTTGAAGGCGCTGGGCGTGAAGCCGCTGGCCCGCATCCACCACATGAGCGTGATCGGGCACGACCCGGTGATCATGCTGGAGGCGCCCATTCCCGCCACCGAGCGTGCCTTGAAGAAAGCCGGCATGAACATCGCCGACATTGATTTGTACGAAGTGAACGAGGCGTTCGCGCCGGTGCCGCTGGCGTGGGTCAAGGCGCTGGGCGCCGATGCCGATCGCCTGAATGTGAACGGCGGCGCGATCGCGCTGGGCCACCCGCTGGGCGCATCGGGCACCAAGCTCATGACCACGCTGATCCATGCACTGGGTGCGCGTGGCAAGCGCTACGGCTTGCAGACCATGTGCGAAGGCGGTGGCATGGCCAACGTGACGATTGTCGAGCGGCTCTGACGCCTGCGCGGGCCGTGGCCCGCGCTTTTCCCGCCCGGCCAGAGTAGCCGAGCGCGTGAACCCTTTCAAAGAAGAGACAAGCATGCCGAACGAACCGCGGTCTTCCGCAGACCAGACCTTGCTCGCCGTCAACGCCGTCACGGTGCGCTTTGGCGGCATTGTGGCGCTGGATGGCGTGTCGTTCGAGGTGCGGCGCGGTGAAATCTGCGCCCTGATCGGCCCCAACGGCGCGGGCAAGAGCACGCTGTTCAACTGCCTTTCTCGGCTGTACGAATGCAACGAAGGCAGCATCGATTTTGACGGTCAGACCGTTTCCAAAATGCCGCGCCACCGCATGGCCGAGATCGGCATTGGCCGCACCTTTCAGAACCTGGCGCTGTTTCGCACCATGACCGTGCGGGAAAACGTGATGGTGGGTTGCCACAGCCGGCACCACGCCGGATTCTTGCGCAATGCTTTCCGCCTGCCGGTTGTGGCGCGCATCGAGGCGCAGGCGCGTGCGCATGCCGACGAGTTGATCGATTTTCTGCAACTCGGCGCCGACGCCGAGCGGGTGGTGGCCGACCTGCCGTTTGGCACCCAGAAGCGGGTGGAGCTGGCACGCGCCCTGGCCAGCCGACCCCAGTTGCTGTTGCTGGACGAACCGGCCTGCGGCCTGAACCACGAAGAACTGGAAAGTCTGGGCACGGTGATCCGGGACATCCGCGACCGCCTGCACGTCACGGTCTTGCTGGTGGAGCACCACATGAGCCTGGTGATGGGCATTTCGGACCGGGTGGTGGCGCTCAATTTCGGCAAGAAAATCGCGCAGGGCACGCCGGCCGAGGTGCGCAACCACCCCGAGGTGATCCGCGCCTATCTGGGCGAAACAGAAGAGGAGTCGGCATGAGTGCCTTGCTGGAGATCCAGGGCTTGCATGCCCACTATGGTGCGATCAAGGTTTTGCACGGCATCGATCTGGTGGTGCCCGAAGGCCAGGTCACCGCGTTGCTGGGCGCCAATGGCGCGGGCAAGACCACGACCTTGCGGGCCATCTGCCGCTTCATGGTGCAGACCAGCGGCAGCGTGAGCCTGGCCGGTCAGCCCATCGACAACCGCTCGACCGAACAGATTGCCAAGCTCGGCGTGGGCCATGTGCCCGATGGCCGAGGCACCTTCATGGGTCTGAGCACCGAAGAAAACCTGCGGCTGGGCTCGTATGCGCGCAGCAGCCGCGAAGGCATGGCCGAGGACATGGAGCGCATCTACGGCTATTTTCCGGTGCTGCGCTCGCGCGCTGGCCAGCAGGCGGGCACCTTGTCGGGCGGTGAGCAGCAGATGCTGGCCATTGGCCGCGCCCTGATGGGCCGTCCACGCCTGCTGTTGCTGGACGAGCCTTCTTTCGGTCTGGCGCCGCTGATCGTGAAAGACATTTTTGCCATCATGCGCCGCATCAACCAGGAGGAGAAAGTCTCCATCTTGCTGGTGGAGCAGAACGCCAAACTGGCGCTGGAGCTGGCCGATACCGCCTACCTGCTGGAGACCGGGCGGGTGGTACTGGGCGGCAGCTCGGCCGACATGCGCCGCAACGACGCGGTGCGCCGCGCCTATCTGGGTGAATAAGAAAGCCAACCATGAATGAATTTCTGCACCAGTTGCTGGCCGGCCTGGCCACCGGCGGTATCTACGCCAGCGTGGCGCTGGCCCTGGTGATGATTTACCAGGCCACGCACCACATCAATTTCGCCCAGGGCGAGATGGCCATGTTCTCCACCTTCGTTGCCTGGTCGCTGATCCAGGCCGGCTTCCCGTACTGGGGCGCCTTTGCCTGCACCGTGGTGCTGTCTTTCATCCTGGCGGCGGCGATCGAGTTCGCGGTGATCCGGCCCATGCACGACAAGCCCATGTTGTCGGTGGTGGTGGTGTTCATCGGTCTGCTGGTGATCTTCCACAGCCTGGCGGGCTTTTTGTTCGGCTACACCATCAAGCCCTTTCCCAGTCCGTTTGATCCCGACGCCTGGTACGGCAGCTCGCTGATGTCGGCGCACGAAGTGGGTGCGATTGCGGTGGCCCTGGTCATGGTCGCTTTGCTGGTGGGCTTTTTCCGCTTCCTGCCGCTGGGGCTGGCGATGCGCGCTGCGGCCCAGAACGCGGCGTCTTCGCGGCTGGTGGGCATCAACGTGGGGCGCATGCTGATGCTGGGCTGGGGCCTGGCCGGTGCGATCGGCGCCGTCGCCGGCATGATGGTCGCCCCGGTGGTTTTCCTCGACCCCAACATGATGACCGGCGTATTGCTGTACGCCTTTGCCGGCGCGCTCATTGGCGGCATCGACAACCCGCTGGGCGCGGTATTGGGCGGTTTCATCGTTGGCGTGCTGGAGAACCTGCTGGGCACCTACGTGGTCGGCACCGAACTCAAGCTGTCGGTGGCGCTCGTCCTGATCGTCGGCGTGCTGATCGTCAAACCATCTGGTCTGCTCGGCAAGACCATCGTCACCAGGGTCTGAACCAACCATGTCTTCGAGCCATTCCGCCACCCTGTCTTCCGAGCGCGTGCCCACCACCGTTCGCCCCGCCCCCCCGCGCGCCACCTGGCCCTGGATCTTGCTGCTGGTGCTGTCTGTCGCCGGGCTCACCTGGGTGCTCAAGGGCTACCAGCTGTTCCAGGGCACCATGGTGCTGTGTTACGCCATTGCGCTGCTGGGCCTGAACATCCTCACCGGCTACAACGGCCAGATTTCGCTCGGCCACGGCGCCTTTTTTGCACTCGGCGCCTACGCCGCTGCCATCGCCATGGAACACGGCGGCATGCCGTATTGGGTTGCGGTGCCGGTGGCTGGCGTGGCCTGCCTGGTGATCGGTTATCTCTTTGGCCGGCCTGCGCTCAAGCTCGAAGGCCTCTACCTCGCGCTGGCCACCTTTGCGCTGGCCGTGGCCATGCCGCAGTTGCTGAAATACAAGCACCTGGAGGCGTGGACCGGCGGCGTCGGTGGCATCGTGCTCATGAAGCCGGATGCCCCCTTTGGGCTGCCGCTCACGCCCGACCAATGGCTGTTTCTGTACGCGCTGGTGGTGGCGGTGGTCATGTTCGTGATCGGGCACAACCTGCTGTCCAGCGGCAGCGGTCGGGCCATGCGCGCCATCCGTGACAACGCGCTGGCCGCCCAAGCCATGGGCGTGGACAACCCGCACTACAAGTCCATGAGCTTTGGTATCTCGGCCGCGTTCACCGGCGTGGGCGGCGCGCTTTCGGCCATCGCGGTGCAGTTCGTGTCGCCCGATTCATTCACCTTGTTTCTCTCGATCTCGCTGCTGGTGGGCGTGGTGGTGGGTGGGCTGGGCACGCTCTGGGGTGCGGTCTTTGGTGCGCTGTTCATCATGTTCGTGCCCAGTTTTGCCGAAAGCATTTCCAAGGCCGCGCCTTGGGCGGTGTATGGCGTGGTGCTGATCGCCATCATGTTCGCCATGCCCGGTGGCGCGGTTGGCCTGCTGCGCAGCACCGCCTCGCGCTGGAAGCGTCGGGCCACCCCATGAATCCGGAACAGATTCTGGTGCGCGAGCGCGTGGGCGCGGTGGCGCTGCTGCGCCTGAACATCCCTGCGCGCATGAACCCGCTCACCTTGCCGCTGCAACAGGCGCTGCGCGCAGCACTCGCCGAACTGCGCGAAGACCGCAGCGTGCGCGCGCTGCTGCTCACCGGCACCGGCAAAGCCTTTTGCGTGGGGGCCGATCTGGGTTCGATGTCGCCGCCCGAGAACGGCAGCCTGGGCCAGCAGACCGCTGACGCGATGGAAAGCCTCTCGAACCCGCTCATTGAAGACTTGCGCACCCTGCCGTTTCCGGTGGTGAGCGCGGTCAATGGCGCCTGCGCCGGGGCCGGGGTGGGCCTGGCACTGTCGGCCGACGTGGTGGTGGCGGCGCGCTCGGCGTATTTTTACCTGCCTTTCATGCCGCGCCTGGGCATCGTGCCCGACCTCGGCAGCACCTGGTTTCTCGAGCGTTTTGTGGGGCGTGCACGTGCGCTGGCCTTGTCGTTGCTGGGCGATCACCTGAGTGCCGAGCGGGCCGAGCAATGGGGCCTGATCTGGTCCTGTGTGGACGATGCCCAACTGCCAGATGCGGCACTGGCACTGGCACAGAGCCTGGCCGCGCTGCCCGCGCACGCGGCGCAGGAAATGCGGGCCGTGTACGAAGCGGCGGGCCGGCAGACCCTGCCGCAACAACTGCGGTACGAAGCCGAGCGGCAGCGCGAGCTGATCGACCGCCCGGCGTTCGCAGAAGGCGTGCAGGCTTTTCTGGCCAAACGCGAACCGGTGTTCCCAGGGCGCTGAGGCCCGGCGCACTTGCCAAGGGCCGCGCCCCTTGGCCGCAGGGTCGGCAGCGTGTCTCTGATCCCCGCTACAGGCGTTTCGAAGGTGTTTGCGAGCCAGCGGGGTGCGCCCCAACTGTGTGCGTACCGTGGGCATTTCGCAGGCTCGCCGCACCACGGCTTGCCACCTTGCTCCCAATATCGTCAGTTACGACGATTCGGGTCCGGGCCTCGCTTCATACGATCGGGGTCGAAGCCCGACCAGCCGCCATTGGGGACCGGCCGGGGCGTTCGACCCCCCAAAACATCCAAGATGGAGACAAGCATGCGTTCTTTCACCGCTACCGGTCGTCGCCGGTCCTTCCACATCGGCGCCAGCCTGCTGCTGGCCGCCTGCCTGCCGTTCTCGGCCCAGGCGCAGAAAGCCTACGACCCCGGCGCCACCGACAAGGAAGTCAAGCTCGGCAATCTGGTGCCGTATTCGGGCCCGGCCTCGGCCTACGGCACCATTGGCAAGGCGATGACCGCCTATTTCGACAAGGTCAACGCCAGCGGCGGCATCAACGGCCGCAAGATCGAATTCATTTCCGCCGACGATGCCTACAACCCCGCCAAATCGGTGGAGCAAACGCGCAAGCTGGTCGAGCAGGACGAGGTGCTGGCCATGGTCGGTTCTCTGGGCACCTCGCACAACATCGCGGTTCAGCGCTACCTGAACGCCAAGAAGGTGCCGCAATTGTTCTTGTCCACCGGTGCCAGCCGTTTCGGTGATCCCAAGAACTTCCCCTGGACCATGGGCTGGCAGCCCACCTACCAGGCCGAGGGCAAGGTCTATGCGCAGCACATCTTGCAGAACAACCCGAACGCCAAGATCGCTGTGCTGATGCAGAACGACGATTTCGGCAAGGATTTCTACAAGGGCTTTGTGGATGCGCTGGGCGACAAGGCCAAGACCCTGATCGTTTCGCACCAGACCTACGAAGTGACCGATCCGACCATCGATAGCCAGATGGTTTCGTTCAAGGCCTCGGGTGCCGACACCTTCTTCAACATCTCCACACCCAAGTTCGCCGCCCAGGCGATCCGCAAGGCGGCCGATATCGGCTGGAAACCGGTGCAATACCTCTCCAGCGTGTCGCAGTCGATGAACGCGGTGCTCAAGCCAGCAGGGTTCGAGAACGCGGTGGGCATCATCACCTCGACCTATCTGCTTGGTGCCGACGATCCGGCGGGCAAGGGCAACAAGGATGTGGACGAGTACCTGGCGGTGATGAAGCAGTACTACCCCGCAGGCGATCCCTACGATACGTTCAACGTGATCGGCTACGCCACCGCCGCCACCGCAGCCCAAGCGCTGCGCCAAGCGGGCGACAACCTGACACGTGAAAACCTGATGAAGCAGGCCGCGAACCTGAACTTCACGCCGCCCATGCTCTACCCGGGCATCGACGTCAAGACCTCGCCAACGGACTACTATCCGATCGAGAAGAAGACGCTGCAGCGTTTCAACGGCAAGGCCTACGAGGCGTTTGGCCCCATCTTCGGGGGCTGAGTCCACGCAAGATCGGCAGCACGGCGACGGGCGCTTCGGCCTCTCGCCGTGCAAGCCATTTCATGGGCCTGCGTTTGAAGCCATGGCCCGACCCCATACCCCACAACCCCCACCATTCCCCCCACTCTGGAGCCACCCCATGCTTGGATTGATGCAGGATCGGCCGCTGCTGATTTCGTCACTGATTGAACACGCCGCCACCTTCCACCCCGAGACCGAAATCGTCTCGCGCTTGCCCGAGGGGCCGGTGCACCGCACCAACTGGCGCGGCATCTGCCTGCGCTCCAAACAAGTGGCCAACGCCTTGTCGGGCCTGGGTATCCAGCCCGGCGATCGCGTGGGCACGCTGGCCTGGAACTCTTACCGCCACCTGGCCTTGTATTACGGCGTCTCGGGCAGCGGTGCGGTCTTGCACACGGTCAACCCGCGCCTGTTCCCGGAACAGGTCGACTACATCATCAACCACGCCGAAGACCAGGTGCTGTTCTTCGACATCGGTTTTGCGCCGCTGGTGGAGCAACTGGCGCCGGCCTTGAAATCGGTCAAAGCCTTCATTGCGCTGACGGACCGGGCCCACATGCCCGACATCCAGGTGCCCAACCTCTTGTGCTTCGACGAGTTGATGGATGCACAAAGCGCCGAGTACGCATGGCCCGAGCTCGACGAGAAGAGCGCGTCTTCCCTGTGCTACACCTCGGGCACCACCGGCAATCCCAAGGGCGTTTTGTACTCGCACCGCTCCACCTTGCTGCACACGCTGATGGAGCTGGCGCCGGACACCTTTGGCATCAGCTCGTCCGAAACCGTGTTGCTGATCGTGCCCATGTTCCACGCCAACGCATGGGGAACCCCATACGCGGCCGCCATGGTGGGGGCCAAGCTGGTGTTGCCTGGGCCGCACCTGGATGGCGAGAGCGTCTACGCCTTGATGCGCGACGAGAAGGTGACCTTCTCGCAAGGTGTGCCCACGGTCTGGATGATGTTGTTCCAGTACCTGGACGCGCACAAAGAGCTAGACGCCCGCTCGCTGGGCATACGGCGTATCGGCATTGGTGGCGCGGCGGTGTCGCGCGGCATGCTCGAGCGTTTCGAAGGCGAGTTCGGCGCCGAGGTGGTGCAGGGCTGGGGCATGACCGAGACCAGCCCGATTGGCGTCATCAGCAAGTTGCTGCCCAAACACGACAACTGGGCCGGTGAAGAACTGGTCAAGCTCAAGCTCAAACAAGGGCGTGGTGTCTGGGGGGTGGAACTCAAGATCGTGGACGAAAGCGGCCAGGCCCTGCCCTGGGACGGCGTGGCCTTTGGCCACCTGCACGTGCGCGGCCCCTGGATCGCCAGTGGTTACTTCCGGCGCGAAGGCGGCGAGGTGCTGGACCAAGAGGGCTTTTTCCCCACCGGTGACGTGGCCACCATCGATCCCGATGGCTACCTGCAACTGGTCGACCGGGCCAAGGACGTGATCAAGTCCGGCGGCGAATGGATTTCCTCCATCGACCTGGAGAACACGGCGAACTCGCACCCGGGGGTGGCCGAGTCGGCGGTGATTGGCGTGGCCCACCCCAAGTGGCAGGAGCGCCCGCTGTTGGTGGTGGTCAAGCGCGCAGGTGCAGAGCTGGATGGAGCGACCTTGATCGACTACCTGTCGACCCGGATCGCAAAGTGGTGGTTGCCCGACGACGTGGTGTTTGTCGACAGCCTGCCCCACACCGCCACCGGCAAGCTGCTCAAGACCAAACTGCGCG
Organism: Hydrogenophaga sp.; assembly: GCF_041633695.1. GTDB lineage: Bacteria > Pseudomonadota > Gammaproteobacteria > Burkholderiales > Burkholderiaceae_C > Hydrogenophaga. The sequence goes on along the minus strand of NZ_JBFJMY010000151.1, from coordinate 954 downwards.
AACAGTTCAAAGACTACAAGTTGCCGCTTGCCTGAGCGTTACACAGGCGAGCGCTGCACCACCGCTCTGGGCCGTGGTGCAGCGCTGGCACCCGGTCTACTCGCCCACCACGGCGGAGACGCCACCGTCCACCGGCAGCAAGGTGCCGGTGATGTGTTTGCCCGCGTCCGACGCAAACAGCAGCACCGCACCCTTGAGCGCCTCGTCGTCGCCCACGCAGCGCAAAGGCACGCGCGCCACGATCGGCTCCAGCGTGTCGGTCTGCAGCAGGTGGCGCGTCATCTTGCTCGGGAAGACGCCCGGCAGGATGGCGTTGACCGTGATTCCGTGCGGGCCCCATTCACAGGCCAGGGCCTTGGTCAGACTGGCCACGGCGCCCTTGCTGGCGTGGTAGGCGGCGGCCTGCATGGAGCGCGCGCTGCCTCCGAGCGCTGCGGTCGAGGCGATGTTGATCACCCGGCCCTGCTGCCGCGGCAACATGCTGCGCCGGGCCACTTCGCGGGTCAGCAGAAACACGCTGCGCAGGTTCAGATCCAGCACCTTGTCCCAGGCGTCCATGGGATGCTCGGCGGCGGGCGCACCCCAGGTGGTGCCGGCGTTGTTGACCAGAATGTCCACCGCGCCCATGGTTTTCAGCGCGTGCTCCGCCAGGGCCAGTGTCTGGCCATCGTCGCTGCCATCGGTGGCCAGCCAATCCACCTGGTGGCCAGCGCCGCGCAAGGCTTCGGCGGCAGCCACCAGTTCCGCTTCTTTGCGCGAACTGATCATCAGGCGAGCGCCGGCCTCGCCCAGGGCATGGGCCATCTGAAGCCCCAGCCCGCGCGATCCGCCGGTGATGAGCGCGGTGCGGCCGCTGAGATCGTGCAGTTGTTGAATGGTTCGGGTGTTTTGCACGCGGGTCTCCGTGGATGGTTGCTGAAAGCTGCACAGGCTACGGCGGTGTATTTCTGGCGG
>NZ_JBFJMY010000150.1:0-9348 GCF_041633695.1 Hydrogenophaga sp. | reverse complement strand
GGGCGCGTTGATCCCGGCCTCATGGCCGCCTCCTCCGGTACCGACCACCAGTTCTCCCGCCAGCACCCGGCCCTTGCAGTTTCCGCAGGCGCCCTTGCGGCAGGAATAAGGCATCTCGATGCCATGCTTGGCCGCCGCGTCCAGCACGGTCTGCCCCGCTTCGGCGTCGAACTTGACGTCCGTGCCGTCGATTCGAATTTCATAGCTCATGGCGCCCTGCCTTTGGTTGTCGCCGGTGCTGCCACATGGCCCAGCATTGCGACGGTTTCGATCATGGCCCGGGCCGAGGCCACGCCTTTTCCGGCAATGTCCATTGCACTGCCGTGGCCCACACTGGACAAAAGCACGTCGGCACCGATCGAGATCGCGGAAGCGCGCTGCGGGCTGAGCAGCTTGATCGGGATGTGTCCCTGGTCGTGAAAGATCGCGACGTAGAGATCGTGGGCACGCGAAGCCAGCAGCATGTCCCCGCCCGCCGGCCCCGTGACGTCGAGCCCTTCTGCACGCAGTTGTGCAGCCGCAGGCTCCGTGATTGCACTGTCCTCGGTGCCGAAAAGACCGCCCTCGCCCGCATGGGGATTGATGCCCATCAGCGCAATGCGCGGCGTGTCGATGCCAAGCCGGGCCAGGGCCCGAACGCCCGCATGTGCTGCATCAGCTACAAGCTTGGGCGACAGCCGGCCCAGCGCGTGTTGCACGCTCTCGTGCAGCGTGACATGGACGATTCGCAATCCGCCTCCGATCAGCAACAGGAACACGCTGTCCTCGGGCTGGCCGCACACACGCGCCACCAGCGATGGATAGCCCGAAAAGACAATGCCAGCCTGTGCGATCGCGGTTTCGTGATGGGGCGCGGCGACCACCGCATCGAACCGTCCGCGCTGCGTGGCCTCGATGGCGCGCGTGGCAGCATCGACGGCAGCCGCGCCCGCCTGGGCGTTGATCTCGCCGGGCCTGAATCCATCCTGCAGGACAGGCGCGAATGGCTCGACTGAGGCCACCGCCAGCGCCTCTCCCAAGCCCAGCATATCGGCGGTGTCGCGAAGAACGTTCGCCGGCCCGAACAACGTGAGCGCCACGTCATCGCGCCCGGCATAAGCGGCCACCGTCTTGAGCGCGATCTCCGGCCCGATGCCGTTGGGGTCCCCAACGGGAATCGCGATGCGGCTGACGGTTCCTTGTGTCACAGGGGAACGGCCAACAGAGTGTCGAAGCGGCTGCTGTCGCAAATCACGACGCGGCGCTTGAGTTGCAGCTTCTCGCCGCTCAGGTCGAACACGTCCTTGTAGAGGCCTGTGGCGTACAGGACGGTTTCATCGCCCTGGACGATGCGCACGACCAGGAAAGGCGTTTCACACTCGGCTTCGTTCGTGTCGCTGCGCACAACGTGCGGGAGCCCCACCATGTGGCGGTAGGTCTGACGCTCGTAGACATTGGCATGGCGCAGCGCCGAGATGCGGTCCTCCAGCATGGCCCGGGACGTCGCGTACATCAGCCCGGCCGCAAGGCCCGTGCGGTCGTTCTCCGCGCTGGTCACCCGGTAGTGGCACACATCCGCGAAAAAGCCTGGCCAGCTCTCCAGGTTGTCGCTGTCGATGCAGCGGGTGTAGGACGCATTGAAGTCCAGCAATTGATCGCGCAAACTGAGTTTTTCCATTTCGATTTCCTTCGGTCTTCAAACGCCCATCAGCACGCGGTATTGCTTCCAGAAGCCCCTCACGGCAGCCTCCGTGGCACGCGAACTGCTCGAGACCGTGCTGTCGCCGCCCATCTCCAGCACCGCCTGTTCGGCCCGCGTGCCTGCAATGCCGCGCTGCACGAAGCCGCCGACGGCGCCGTCCTCCATCGACACGAATCCCGCCGCCCCGATCAGGTTGGCCTGCTTGAGCCGGACTTCGCGCTGCGTCGGCGTGTCGGACACGTAGCCGATGTAGGTCCAGTTCAGATCGGTCTTGTCGATGCCGCGCGGCAGCACCTGCCGGATGGCCAGGCAGTTCTGGATCTGCTGCAACACGAAGCCCGGGAACACCGACAGAATCTGCAGCGTGATGCCGTCATCGAACTCCCTGAAGCCCTGCAGCAGGCTGGGGTCCTTCAACTGGTAGCCGGACTGGTCGGATCGCAGCCCCTGGTCCTTGTAGCCGTCGAAGCCATCCTCGTCGACCTTCGAGTAGCTCACGTGATGAGCACCGGTCTCGCTGACGATGACACCGCCCTCCTGGGACAAGCGATTCAGCCTGAAGGTGGTGAAGAACAGGTGCAACAAACTCGCGTGGTAGGTGTCTTTGACGTTCTCGTAATAGAGCTTCCAGTTGTTGGGAAGCGCCTGGGTGAAGCGCCCGATCACCTCCACCGGACGGCCCAGCACCCGCTCGATGCGCTCGCAGATCTCGTCGCCAAGGTAGTCCTCCAGTGGGTCCACGTCGTCGCTAAAGCTGCCGAACACCAGGCCACAGAAGATCGCCACGCGCAGCTTGGTCGGGTGATGGTGGTCCTTGCAGAAACCTTCGGACATGCCACCTGCGCCGTTGACGCCACCTTCGAATGCCACGCCTTTGAGGTCACCCTTGAGGCTATAGGTCCATGCGTGATACACGCACTGGAAGTCCTTGGCATCCTTGCCCGACTTCTCCAAACAGATCAGTGCGCCACGGTGGCTGCAGCGGTTCTCGAACGCGTAGATCTCGCCGTCCGCATCGCGCGCCACCACGACCGGGGTCTCGCCGACGAAGGTCGTCCTGTAGTCCCCGCTGTCGGGGATTTCGTTTTCGAGGCAGAGATAGTTCCAAGTGTCGCCGCGGTAGATGTTGCGCTGCTCGTCGGCATAAACCTGATCGTCGCGGTACACCGCCAACGGGACACGGGTTTCACCTTGAGGAATCCATTGGATAGTCGAAGTCTGCATGTTGAGTCCTTTGAGAGATTGGGTGAGCTGGAAGTGAGGGAGTCAATCGACCGTGATCTTTGCGGCCTTGATCACTTGAGCCCAACGAGCGGTTTCCTCGCGCACGAAGCGATCCATCTGTTGCGGCGTGCTGCCGACGACTCGCGCACCCCGCTTGGCAAAGTTCGCCTGAACGTCGGGCAGCTTCAGGGCATCCACGAAGACACGGTTCAACTCGCGCACCATGTCATTGGGAGTTCCCGGGGGCGCGACCACTGCAAACCAAGTCACCGCCTGCATGGCAGGCAACCCTGTTTCCGCGAAGGCGGGAACTTCCGGCAACACCTCGGAGCGCTGCTTGTCGGTCACGGCAAGAATTCGTATCTTGCCGCTGAGGTGCAACGGCATCGACGAACTGAGGTTGTCGAAAAATACGTCGACATGGCCGCCCAGGAGGTCCGTGAGCGCCGGAGCCGTGCCCTTGTAGGGAACATGGATCATCTGCGTGCCCGTCAAAGACTCGAACAGCGCCGCAGTCAGATGCGAAGTCGATCCATTGCCCTGTGAGGCAAAGGTGATCTTGCCCGGATGGGCATTTACATAGGCGAGAAATTCCTCAACCGTGTTGGCGGGGAACGAAGCACGCACCGCAAGGACATTGGGCACCTCGGCCATCACTGTAATGGGCACCCACTCACTAGAGTCATAAGTGAGTCTAGGGTAAAGGCTACGGTTGATTGCAATGGGGCCGGGTGGCGACGCCAGCAGCGTGAAGCCATCCGGCTTGGCCTTCGCCACTTGATCTGCGCCGATGTTTCCACCCGCGCCTGCCCGGTTTTCCACCACAACTCCTTTCGGAAATTGCAGCCTGATTTTTTCAGCCAGAATGCGGGGCAAGGCGTCGGCCGTGCCGCCCGCAGAGAACGGGACGACCAAATGCAATGGCGCAGCGGTCAAGTCTGCTGCGTGGGATTGCAAACAGATGGCAATCGCTGACAACAGGACTGCGAGGCGGAGTGTTGGTTTGGTTAAAATTTGCATATTGATTCCAGTAAATTAATGAATGACGTACGGCCCTTCTCAGACCCCGAGGTACTCGGCCAGTCGACCGGGTTGGGCGCTGAGTTCTTCGCTGGTGCCTTCGAGCACAACGCGCCCCTTGACCAGAATCAGGTTGCGGTCGGTGATGCCAGTGACGGCTTTCCAGTTCTTGTCGACCACTACCGTTGCGATGCCCGCCGCACGGATGAGGCCGACGATTCGCCAGATTTCCTGGGCAATCAGGGGCGCGAGTCCTTCGGTGGCTTCATCGAGAATCAACAACTGTGGGTTGGTCATCAGCGCGCGGCCGATGGTGAGCATCTGCTGCTCACCGCCCGACAGTTGCTGTCCACCGTGTCCGAGCCGCTCGGCCAACCGCGGAAAGACCTTGAGCACACGTTCGAAAGTCCAATCCCGCCTGCCGTCCACACCCGGCCTGGCAGAGACGTTTAGGTTCTCGCGCACACTGAGGTTCGGGAAGATGACACGGCCTTCGGGAACATAGGCAATGCCCAACTGAGCGATCTGGTGCACGCTCATACCCCGCGTGGGATGGTTGTCGATAGACACCGCCCCATCGCGCGGTGCGACCACACCGACCAAGGACTTCAGCAACGTCGACTTGCCCATGCCGTTGCGACCCATCAAGCCCACGGCCTCGCCCTTGCGGATGCTGAAGTCCACCCCGTGCAGGATGTGGCTCTCGCCATAGTAGGAATGCAGTCCGCGCGCCTGCAGTAGGAATTCAGACATGGGAAGCCTCCACATCACTGCCTAGGTAGGCACTCTGAACCTCTGGATTGGAACGAACCTGCTCCGGCGTGCCTGTGATCAGGACGACACCGTTGACCATGACCGTCAGCAGGTCGGCAATAGAAAACACGGCGTCCATGTCGTGCTCGACCAGCAGGATCGCGTGCGATGCCACCAGGCCGCGCAGCAACTCGATCATGCGCAGCGATTCCTCGTGGCCCATGCCGGCCAAGGGTTCGTCGAGCAGCAAAACCTGCGGGCGCGTGCACAGCATGATCGCCAGTTCGAGCTGGCGCTGTTGGCCATGGCTGAGTTCGCTGGCGCGGCGATGCGCCACATCGTCCAGACCGGTGCGGTCCAGTGCTTCCTCCACCGCCACCAAGTAAGGCGGGTACGATGCCGCATTGCTGAAGATCCTCGCGCCGCGCGGCTCGCGCGACTGGGCAGCCAGGCGGCAGTTCTCGAATACCGTAAAGCCCGGGAAGATATTGGTCTTCTGGTAGCTGCGCCCGACCCCGATGCGCGATCGCTCGTGCGGCGCAAGCCCGGTGATGTCTTCGCCACGGTAGAGCACTTGGCCTGACGAAGCGGGGATATCGCCCGAAAGCAGGTTGATCAGCGTGGACTTGCCTGCCCCGTTGGGACCCAGCAATGCGTGCACCTGGCCCCGGCGCAACTCCAAGGAAACCTTGTCGTTGGCCCTCAACCCGCCAAACGTGCGGCTCAGACCGACAGACCTCAGGAGAACTTCGTCCTTCATGGCTTCCTCCCACGCGCCAGCGCCTTGACCCTTCCGAACAGCGAGGTCATTCCGTCCGGCAGGAACAACACGAGCAGCACGATCACTGTGCCAAGCCACAGATGCCATTGCTTGGTAAAGCCCGACAGCACCTCCTGCAGCAAGACGAAACTGAATGCGCCGATCACCCCGCCCCACAGCTGGCCCATGCCACCAAGGATCACCATCAGAAGCACGTCCGCCGACTGATGCCAGGACAGGAGTTCAGGGTTCACGCCGCCGCTGAGCACGGCGTACAGATGACCGGCCATGCCGGCAAGTGATCCGGCCAGGGTGAAAGCCGCCAGCTTGTAGCGCAGCACCGGGAAGCCGATCACGGCCATACGGTGCTCGTTCTCCCGGATACCCTGCAGCGCCCTGCCCAGCGGGGAGCGCAGCAGCAAGGCCATGAACAGCAGCACCGCCACCATCAGTGCCATCACAAGGTAGTACAGCGTGTTGGTGTCGGTCAGTTCAAACGGCACCCAGCCGTTGATCTCCGTGGTCGGCTTGCCGCGCAGATTCAGACCATCCGAGCTACCGCCCAGCGCCTTCACGTCATGGAACAGAAAATAGAAGATCTGAGCGAAGGCCAGCGTCACCATGATGAAGAACATGCCGCGCGTGCGCAGCACGAACAAACCGACGGTGAACGCCGCCACTGCCGTGATGACCATGGCGGCGGGCAGTGTCAGCCAGAGGTTGTTCGTGACCTGGTACTGGGTTCCCAGCAACGCCAGCACGTAGCCGCCGATGCCGAACCAGGCCGCATGCCCGAAGCTGATGAGCCCGGTGTAGCCCAACAGCAGATCCAGGCTGACCGCGAATATCGCCAGGATCATGATCCTGGTGACCAGCTCGGTGTAGAACTCCTGGTCGAACTGCGGGAACACGGCCAGCGCAACCAGGAACACCATGATGGCTACGGCTCGCCCGCGTGAAGTGATGAGGGACTTCATGACTTGAACAAACCTTCCGGGCGCCACAGGAGAACGATGGCCATCACCACATAGATCGCCATCCCGGCATAGTCGGGAACGAAAACTTTTCCGAAGGTATCGGCGAATGCAATCAGCTGTGATGCCACCAGAGCGCCCCACACCGAGCCGATCCCGCCTACGATCACCACCACGAAGCTGACGATGAGCATCTGCGTGCCCATGCCTGGGGCAACTGCCGTGACAGGCGAATTGATCATCCCGGCAAAGGCCGCCAGCGCCACGCCCAGGGCAAACACCAGGCGATAGACCCAGTCGATGTTGATCCCCAGGATCTGCACCATGTCGCGGTTCGACGCGCCAGCGCGAATCTGGGAACCCAGCCGGGTGCGCTGGATCAGCAGGTACAGGCCCAGCGCCACCAGCAGGCACACCACCGACATGAACAGCCGATAAGCGGGGTAGGCCATGACACTGCCCAGCGGCACCGAGAAATCAAGCCACCCGGGTACGGGCACCGAGTGCACCTCATCACCGATGAAGGAACTGCGCAAGGACTCGAAGATCAGGATCAGCCCATAGGTCAGCAAAACCTGTTGCAGGTGGTTGCGCCGGTACAAATGCGAGAAAAGTGCCCATTCGAGCAGTCCTCCGATCAGTGCGCTGAGCACGAGGCCGACGATGATCGTGGCCAGCAGGTTGCCTGTGAGCGGGGCCAAACTGAACGCGAGGTAGGCTCCCATCATGTAGAAGCTCCCATGCGCCAGATTGATCACACCCATCACGCCAAAGATGAGCGTCAGGCCACTGGCGACCAGGAACAGCAGAAGGCCATATTGCACGGCATTCAGTGCCTGTATGAGAATAAGAGAGAGGTCCATCGCGTTCAGAGTGGCTCAGGATTCGTCAGATCTTGCAATCGGGCGACGGGTCGGCCAGCGCCTTGACGATGACGTCTGTCATGACGTTCTGGTTGCCGGTGGCAACACGCGCGTACATGTCCTGGATCGGGTTGTGCGACTTCGAAAAGCTCAATGGGCCACGCGGGCTTTCCAGCTTGGCGATCTCCATGGCCTTGATCATCTCGGCCTTCTTCTTCGTGTCGCCTTTGACCGCGTTCAAGCCCGCCGCGAACAGCTGCGCGGCATCATAGCCCTGGACGGCGAACACGTCAGGTGTGGCATTGAAGGTGTTCTTGTAGGAAGCGATGAACGCGTCGTTCTTCGGGTTCTTCAGGCCGTCCGCATAGTGCAGCGCGGTCTGCAGCCCGCTGGCCGACTCGCCCTGAGCCGCCAGCGTGCCCTCGGTGATGAAGGCGCCATACAGCGGAATGTTGTTCTTCAGGCCCGCAGCGGCGTAGTCCCTGACGAACTTGACCTGTCCGGCCCCGGCGACGAAGACATAGGCGGCCTCGGGTTTGATGGTGGCGAGCTCCGTCAGCAGCGGCTGGAACTCGACGTTGGGAAACGGCAGGTTCAGGTCCTTGATGACCTTGCCGCCGCCCTTCTCGAATCCCTCGCGGAAACCACGCACCGACTCATCGCCGGCGGCGTATTTCCAACTGATGGTGACGGCGGTCTTGTGCTTGCGTGCCGCCAGCAAGCCGGAAGCGTAGCCCGGTTGCCAGTTGCTGAAGGAGGTGCGGAACACATTGGGAGCGCACATCGCACCGGTGATCTCGGCCGCGCCTGCGTTCGGCACAATCATCAGCGTATTGGTGTCGCGCGCTACGCGGGCCATGGTCATCGCGACTCCCGAATGGATCGTGCCCACCAGCACATCGACCCGGTCGCGCTTGACCAGCTTGTTCGCGTTCTCGTTGGCTTTGGACGGATCCGACTCATCGTCGAGCTCGACGTACTGCACCGTGCGGCCGGCCAGCTTGCCGCCGTTCTCACTCACGTAGAGTTTGAAGCCGTTGACCACCGTCTTGCCCAGTTCGGCAAAGGTTCCTGAAGTCGGCAGCATGAGTCCGACCTTGATGGGATCGGACGATTGCGCAATGGCACCGCTGGCGAGTAGCGTGAGCGCCAGCGCGGTGGTGATCCGGGCTGGCATGTGGCGAAATGAAATGCTGAGCATGGTCTGTCTCCTAGGGTTTGTCGACAAGTTTCAGAAATGGGGCGTGCAGCACCCCGCCGGACCGTTTCAGGTCCGGTGCGGTACGTCACGCTGGCCGCGAGAAGCGGATTCGGCTCAGGGCACGGCGCTGGCCTGCGAGATGAATTTCGTGGTCAGATAACCATCGAAAGTCTCGACACCGCCCTCGCTGCCCATCCCGCTGTCCTTGACACCGCCGAGCGGTGTCTCGGCAAGAGCGAGACCGAAGTGGTTGATGCTCACCATGCCCGCTTCCAGCCGGTTGCTGACGTGCGTGGCAGTGGCAAGCGAGTTCGTGAACACGAAGGACGCAAGCCCATACGGCAAGGCATTGGCCCGTGCCAGGACTTCATCCGTGGTTTTGAAGCGTGTGATCGGCACCACGGGACCGAATGGCTCCTCCGTCATCACCCGGGAGTCGTCCGGCATTCCTGTGACCACGGTCGGAGCGAAGAAAAAGCCTTGGTCGTCGAGCCGCTCGCCGCCACACACCAGCGACCCGCCGCGTGCCTGTGCATCCGCAACGAGCGCCTGCATGGATTCGACGCGGCGCCCGTGTGCCAGTGGCCCCATCTCGGTGTCCTTGGCAAGACCATCACCGACTCGCAGGCTGCCATAGGCGCCAGCGAATGCATCGACGAAACGATCGTAGACCTTCTCGTGCACAAAGAAGCGGCTGGGCGCCATGCAGACTTGGCCTGCGTTGCGCGTCTTGGTCTTGGCCAGGAAGTGGGCAGCCGCCTCGACGTCCGTATCGTCGAACACCAGCACCGGCGAGTGACCGCCGAGCTCCATCGTCATGCGCTTCATGTGTCCACCAGCCAGCGCGGCCAACGTCTTGCCGACCGCGGTGG
>NZ_JBFJMY010000149.1:0-9356 GCF_041633695.1 Hydrogenophaga sp. | reverse complement strand
TGGCGCTGGGTGCATCGGCCTATTCGGTGGCGGTGTTCCACCTCATGACGCATGCCTTCTTCAAGGCCTTGTTGTTCCTGGCGGCCGGCTCCGTCATCATGGGCATGCACCACAACCAGGACATCCGCTGGATGGGTGGCCTGCGCAAGTACATGCCCATCACCTGGATCACGTCCTTGCTGGGTACGCTGGCCTTGATCGGCACGCCGCTGTTCGCCGGTTTCTACTCCAAGGACAGCATCATCGAGGCGGTGCATTTCAGCAACTTGCCGGCGGCCGGTTGGGCCTACTTCGCCGTGTTGGCCGGTGTGTTCGTCACCTCGTTCTATTCGTTCCGTTTGTATTTCCTGGTGTTCCACGGCCCCGAGCGTTACGACCAGAATCCGGATGCCCACCATGGGCACGACGACCACCACCACGACGACCACGGTCACGACCAAAAGCCGCACGAATCGCCTTGGGTGGTCACGGTGCCGCTGTTGCTGCTGGCCGTTCCTTCGGTGGTGATCGGTTTCATGACGATCGAGCCCATGCTGGTGGGCGAATTTTTTGCCGACTCGGTGTTCGTCAACAACGAACTGCACCCGGCCATGGAAACCTTCCGCGAAGAGTTCCACGGCGCCTTGTCCATGGCCTTGCACGGTCTCACCACGTTGCCGTTCTATCTGGCGCTGGCTGGTGCGGTGTCGGCCTGGTACATGTATCTGATCAACCCGGCGGTGCCCGCCGCCCTGGCCAAGGCCTTGCGCCCGCTGGTGGTCGTGCTGGAAAACAAGTACTACCTGGACTGGTTCAACGAAAACGTGCTGGCCCGCGCCGTGCGCGGCATGGGTGTCGGCTTGTGGAAGGGCGGGGACCAGGGCGTCATTGAGTCGGGTGTGGTCAACGCCAGTTGGAAGCTGGTAGGCCTGGTGTCTGGCGTGGTGCGCCGCGCGCAGACCGGCTACCTGTACCACTACGCACTGATGATGATCGTGGGCATTCTGCTGTTCATGACGTACTTCGTGTGGCTCGCCAAATAAGGAGAAGAACAAGATGGGTTTGTTGAGCCTGGCGATCTGGACGCCGATTTTCTTTGGTCTTGTGTTGCTGGCCCTGGGTCGGGACGACCAGGCCCACGTGGTGCGCTGGATCGCCCTGATCGGCGCGCTGGCCGGTTTGGCCGTCACGGTGCCGCTGTATGGCGGTTTCGAGATCGGGACCGCTGCCATGCAGTTCGTTGAACAAGCGCCCTGGATCGCGCGCTTCAACGTGAACTACCACCTCGGTGTGGATGGCATTTCGTTCTGGCTGATTCCGCTCACCGCCTTCATCACGGTGGTGGTGGTGATCGCGAGCTGGGAGTCGATCACCTCGCGCGTGAACCAGTACATGGGCGCCTTTCTGATCCTGTCGGGTCTGATGATCGGTGTCTTCAGCGCGCTCGACGCGATGCTGTTCTACGTGTTCTTTGAAGCCACGCTGATCCCGATGTACCTGATCATCGGTATCTGGGGCGGACCGAACAAGATCTATGCCGCCTTCAAGTTCTTCCTGTACACCTTGATGGGCTCGCTGCTCATGCTGGTGGCCTTGATTTATCTGTACACGCAGTCGGGCGGTAGTTTTGATCTGTTGACCTGGCACCAACTGCCACTGAGCGGCACGGCGCAGACGCTGCTGTTCTTTGCTTTCTTTGCCGCCTTCGCGGTCAAGGTGCCGATGTGGCCGGTGCACACCTGGTTGCCCGACGTGCACGTGGAGGCGCCCACCGGCGGCTCCGCCGTGCTGGCCGCCATCATGCTGAAGCTGGGCGCCTACGGTTTTCTGCGGTTCTCCATGCCCATCGCACCGGACGCCTCGCACGAATGGGCCTGGCTCATGATCGCGCTGTCGCTGATCGCGGTGGTCTATGTCGGACTGGTGGCCATCGTCCAGCAGGACATGAAAAAGCTCGTGGCCTATTCGTCGGTGGCACACATGGGTTTCGTGACCCTGGGTTTCTTCATTTTCAGCGACCTGGGTGTTGCCGGTGGCATTGTGCAGATGATCGCCCACGGCTTTGTGTCGGCCGCCATGTTCCTGTGCATCGGCGTTTTGTACGACCGCGTGCACTCGCGTGAAATCGCGGCCTATGGCGGCGTGGTCAACACCATGCCCAAGTTCACCGCCTTTGCCCTGCTGTTCGTCATGGCCAACAGCGGTTTGCCCGGCACGGCCGGTTTTGTCGGTGAGTGGATGGTGATCCTGGCCGCCGTCAAGGCCAACTTCTGGATCGGCATGGCCGCCGCGTCGGCCCTGATCTTCGGCGCCTCCTATTCCCTGTGGATGTTCAAGCGCGTCTACCTGGGAGATGCGGCCAACGACAACGTGAAGGCCTTGCTGGACATCAATGCCCGCGAATTCCTGGTGATGGCGCTGCTGGCGATTTCGGTGCTCTTCATGGGCATCTATCCCAAGCCTTTTACCGATGTGATGGATGCCTCGGTGGCCGAGTTGATGCGCCACGTGGCCATCTCCAAGCTGAACTGATCGCCGTGCAAGAAATCAAGAGAACGTTCCTATGACAGACAACCTCAGCTTGGTCTCGGCCTACCCTGAAATCGTATTGCTGGTGGCCTCATCCGTGATCGCTCTGGTGGGCGTGGCGTCAAAAACCCCTGCCCGTGGCCTGGTCCATTTCCTCACGCTGATATCGCTGGCGGGCGTGGCACTGATGCTGGCCCTTCGTGCCAGCGGCGGAGAGACCATCGTGGGCTTTGGTGGCATGGTTGTCAGCGACCCCATGGGCAACTGGCTCAAGTGTTTTGCTTCTATCGCCATGCTGGTCACCATCGTGTATGGCCGTGCCTACGCCGGGCAGCGCGACATGATGCGTGGCAGCGAGTTGTACACCCTGGCGCTGTATGTGCTGTTGGGCATGTTCGTGATGATCTCGGGTCACAACTTCTTGGTGATCTACCTCGGTCTGGAATTGCTCACACTGTCCAGCTACGCCTTGGTGGCCTTGCGCCGCGACGATGTGAACGCGATCGAAGCCGCCATGAAGTATTTCGTGCTGGGTGCCTTGGCCAGCGGCTTCTTGCTTTACGGCATGTCCATGATTTACGGTGCGACCGGATCGCTGGACCTGACCGGGGTGATGCAAGCGATCGCCGGCGGCGACGCCACGCTGGTGGGTTCCCCGCAGGTCCTGGTGCTGGGCCTGGTGTTTGTGGTGGCCGGTCTCGCTTTCAAGCTGGGCGCGGTGCCGTTCCACATGTGGGTTCCCGACGTGTACCACGGTGCCCCTACGGTCGTGACGCTCATGATCGGTGGAGCTCCCAAGCTGGCCGCCTTCGCCATCGTGATCCGTTTGTTGGTCGAAGGTCTGGGACCACTGGCAGTGGACTGGCAACAAATGCTGGCCGTGTTGTCGGTGGCGTCGCTCCTGGTGGGCAACCTGGCCGCCATTGCGCAGACCAACCTCAAGCGCATGCTGGCTTTCTCGACCATTTCGCAAATGGGCTTCTTGCTGCTGGGCTTGCTCGCAGGCGTGGTGGCTGGCAGCGACGGTCTGGACAACAGCAACATGGCCAACGCCTACAGCTCGTCCATGTTCTATGTGATCACCTATGTGTTGACCACCCTGGGCACCTTCGGCGTCATCCTGCTGTTGTCGCGTGACGGCTTTGAGTCCGAAAACATCGGCGATCTGGCGGGCCTGAACCAGCGCAGCCCTTTGTATGCCGCGGTGATGGCGATCTGCATGTTCTCCCTGGCCGGTGTGCCGCCCATGGTGGGCTTCTACGCCAAGCTGTCCGTGTTGCAGGCCTTGCTCGCATCGTCCCAGCCTGTGTACATTGGCCTGGCGGTGTTCGCGGTGCTGATGTCCCTGGTGGGCGCGTTCTATTACCTGCGCTTGGTCAAGGTGATGTATTTTGACCAGCCGGTTCAAACCGCGCCGCTGGAAGCCACGTTCGATGTGCGTTCGGTGCTGTCGCTCAACGGCGCACTGGTCTTGCTGCTCGGCATTCTTCCGGGTGGTCTGATGGCCTTGTGCGCGCAAGCCGTGACGGCCTTGCTGGCTGGATGACCGGCGTTTGCTCCACCGGTGCACGCGCCGGTGGGCGCTGAAAAATTGTCCATGAACCATTCCCTGTCCATCTGGCTGGTCTTGCTGGCTGCCGTGATCGCGGCCAATCTGCCGTTTGTCAACGAGCGCTGGCTGGCCATCGTGCCGCGCCGGCAACCGAAAACGCTGCTGATCCGGGCCATCGAGTTGCTGGTGTGTTACCTGCTGGTGGGCGGCCTGGGGCTGGCACTGGAGCAGTCCTTGGGGCAGATCTACCCGCAGGGCTGGGAGTTCTACGCCACCACCGGCGCGCTCTTCATCACCCTGGCGTTCCCTGGATTTGTGTACCGCTACCTGTTCAAGCGCCACGCATGAGCGACGCCGACACCCATTTGCGCGAGACGCCGTTGCGGCGCGAAGAGGTGTTGCAAGGGCACTTCCTGCATGTGGTGCGCGACACCGTGCGACTGCCCAGTGGTCAGGAAGCCACGCGCGAATACGTGCTGCACCCGGGTGCGGTCATGGTGATCGGCCTGCTCGACGACGGGCAGGTGGTGTTGGAGCGTCAGTACCGCCACCCGATGCGCGATGTGATGATCGAATTTCCTGCCGGCAAACTCGACGCGGGCGAAGACAGCTTGGTCTGTGCACAGCGGGAATTGCTGGAAGAGACCGGCTACTCGGCGCGCGAATGGGCCTGGGCAGGGCGGCTGGCGCCGACCATCGCCTATTCGGACGAAACCATCGACATCTGGTTCGCCCGTGGCCTGGTGCAGGGTGAGCGCCAGCTCGACGATGGCGAATTCCTGGACGTGTTTTCGGCCACCCCCGCCGAGCTGCAGGCCTGGTGCCGCAGCGGTGAGGTGATCGACTGCAAGACCTTGGTCGGCGCGCTCTGGCTGCAGAACGTGTTGCGCGGCGATTGGCCGCTTGCGTGGGCTTCCACCGCTGCACAGCCCGCTGCGGGATAATTTGCGCATGAAGGTTCTTGACCTGCAATGCGCACACGAACACAGCTTTGAAGGCTGGTTTGCTTCTGAGGACGACTACCGCTCGCAACTGGAACGCAAGCTGGTGAGCTGCCCGCTGTGCGGCGATTCGGCTATTCAGAAAATGCTCTCGGCACCGCGCCTGAACCTGCGTGTCGGTCGTGGCAGCGATCCGACCGCCGTTGCGGCGCCATCGGCCAAGGACCCGGCGACCGAGACCGCCCCATCGGCTCTGAACGCAGCCCTGCAAGCGCAGTTCATGAAAGCGGTGCGCGAGGTGATGGCCCACACCGTGGACGTGGGCGACCGTTTCGCGGATCAGGCGCGTGGCATGCACCATGGCGACATTGAGCAGCGCAGCATCCGAGGCCAAACCACGCCCGATGTCGCGATGGAGCTGATCGAAGAAGGCATAGACGTGATGCCACTACCCGCGCTGCCGGGGCTGAAAGAAACGCTGCAATAGGGCGGTGGCGGGACGTCAAAGCGCCTGGTCGGCGGCGCTTCTTTCGCTCCCGCAGTGTTGCCGTGGTGTTGCAGGCAGGGCATTGTCCACGCACAATGCAAAAATTGCATGAGGGCATGGAATGACCCTATGCAAATCTGTTTTGACTCGGTTTTTCATGATGCGGAAAATCTAGAATCGTGCAAACCCGCTTGGATCACGCCGATATTGATGTCCCAAAAGCCCATGAATCCCCAATTCCACGATCTGTTTTTTGCCGACGCCGACCCTGACGAGTTGCTGCAGCGCGACGCGCATGCGCTGTCCGCCATGTCCCAGGCGCACTGGAGCCTGCTGGAGGACTCGGCCGCAGGCGATGTGGTGGTCCGAGTGTTCAAGGACGCGGTTTTTCAGACCGACAACACCACCGTGGTGCAGATCGTGCATCCCGACACCGCGTTTTTGGTGGATTCCCTGAGCATTGCGGTCAACCAGAGTGGGCGTACCGTGCATTGGATCGTGCATCCCTTGTTGCGGGTGGGCCGCGATGGCGCGGGCAAGATCGAGCAGGTCGAGAGTGCGGCGCGCACCGCGCAGGCCGGCGCCAACAGCCAGGTCGTGTCGTGCATGTTGATGGAGTGCGACCGTCTGGCCAGCGACCCCGACGGCGAGGCGCTGTGCCGCGCCATCGAGAACACCTTGAGCGACGTGCGCAGTGCCGTGCAAGATTGGCGCGCCATGCTGTCGCGTTTGCAGCTGCTCAGTGCGGGCTTCACCGCCTTGGAAGGCGCCGAGGCCGCCGAGGCCAAAGCTTTTCTGAACTGGCTGGAGCAAGGCCACTTCACGTTCCTGGGCGCGCAAGACGTGTCCGCGCAAGGCCAGCGCTTGACGGAAACCGGCTCGGCACTGGGCGTGCTGAAGAACCCTGGCTACCAGGATTTGCCCGAACAACTGGCCGCGCCGCTGTTGAACGATCCGCGCTTGCTGTTCTGCGCCAAGGCACCGCGCCGCTCCAGTGTCCACCTCGCTGCCTGGATGGATCTCATCAGCGTCAAGCGTATGGACGCCAGTGGGCAGGTGGTGGGGGAGACCCGGTTTTTTGGCTTGTACACCTCGGCGGCCTATGCGGCATCCGTGACCACCATTCCGGTGGTGCGCCAGCACGTGGCGCAGGTGATGGCCCAAGCCGGCGTGGTCAAAGGCAGCCACGCCCACAAAGCGCTGGAAGCCATCCTGGAGACCTACCCGCGTGACGAGCTGCTGCAAATCGATGCGGCCACGCTGACCCAGCACGCGATGGGTATTCTGCGCTTGCAAGAGCGCCAGCGCGTACGCCTGTTTGTGCGCCGTGGCCCGTTTGGTCGGGTCGCCTCGATTCTGGTGTACGTGCCACGGGATCTGTACACCACCGTGTTGCGGGTGAAACTGGGCAACATCTTCACCCAGGCCTTTGAGGCCGACTCGGTGGAGTTCACGCCCATGCTCACCGACAGCGCGCTGGCGCGCATCCACTACATCGTGCGCTCCAACGACCAGTTGAATACCGCCGTGGACCTGGTCGAACTCGAGACCCAGGTCGCCCAGGCCTGCAAACGCTGGGAGGACGGCGTGCAAAGTGCGCTGATGGGGCGCGGCGTTGCGCAAGCCGGCGAACTCAGCGCCATCGTGGCGGCCTTTCCCACGGCATACCGTGAAGAGTTCGGTGTCGACGTGGCCGCGCACGATGCCGCCGTCGTTCAGGGCCTGAGCGAGGCGCAGCCGCTGGCGCTTCAACTCTATTCGCGCGACGAACAGCCGCGCTTCAAAACCTACGCCACGCGAAAAGTCATCTTGTCCGACGCCACGCCTGTGCTGGAGTCCATGGGTGCGCGCGTCCTGGACGAACACCCTTACCGCCTGGCCTTGCCACAGTCCAAGGTGGGCGATCGGTGGCTGCAAGACTGGGGTTTGCAGTTTGATCGGTCGCTCGACCTGACCCAGCTCAAGCCGCGTTTCGAAGCCTTGTTCCAGGCCGTCTGGCGGCAAGAGGTGGAGTGCGATGCCTTCAACCGCCTGGTGTTGTCCACCACGCTGGGTGCGCGTGAAATTGCGGTGTTGCGGGCCTATTCCCGCTATTTCAAGCAACTGGGCTTTGCATTCAGCCAGGGCTACATGGAAGACACGCTCAACGACAACCCGGCCATTGCCCAAAGCCTGGCCAACCTGTTTGCGGTCAAGTTCGATCCGGCGCGTGAAGCGGGTCGTGCCGAAGCCATTGCGTCCCAGGTGGAAGCCATCGAGGCGCAACTGACCGAGGTGGCAAGCCTGGAGCAGGACCGGGTGTTGCGCCAGTTTCTGGCCACCATCGGCGGCACCGTGCGCACCAATGCCTACCAGCGCGGCAAGGATTGCATGAGCTTCAAGCTCATGCCGCGCGACATTCCCAACGTGCCCGAGCCACGGCCCCTGTTCGAAATCTGGGTGTACTCGCCGCGTGTGGAAGGTGTGCACTTGCGTGGCGGAAAAGTCGCGCGCGGCGGGCTGCGCTGGTCCGATCGCCGCGACGATTTCCGCACCGAAATACTGGGCCTGGTCAAGGCTCAGCAGGTGAAAAACACCGTGATCGTACCGGTCGGTTCCAAGGGCGGCTTTGTGCTGAAGAACGCGCCGCTCTCCAGCGACCGAGATGCGTTCATGGCCGAAGGCGTGGCTTGCTACAAGACCTTTCTGAGCGGCTTGCTGGATGTGACGGACAACCTGGTCAAAGGCGATGTGGTGCCGCCCGTCGATGTGGTTCGCCACGATGAAGACGACCCCTATCTGGTGGTGGCCGCCGACAAAGGCACGGCCACCTTCAGCGACATTGCCAACAGTGTGAGCGAGGCCTATGGTTTCTGGCTGGGCGATGCATTCGCCTCGGGCGGCTCGGTGGGTTACGACCACAAGAAAATGGGGATCACCGCGCGCGGTGCCTGGGAGTCGGTCAAGCGCCATTTCCGTGGGCTCGATGTGGACACCCAGACCCAGCCCTTCACCGTGGCCGGCATTGGCGACATGTCGGGGGACGTGTTTGGCAACGGCATGTTGCTGTCCAACCAGATCCAACTGGTGCTGGCGTTCGACCACCGCCACATCTTCATCGATCCCGCGCCCGATGCGCTCACGAGTTTTGTCGAGCGCCAGCGGCTTTTCAATCTGCCGCGCTCCAGCTGGGCCGATTACGACAAGGGCCTCATCAGCGAAGGCGGCGGGGTGTTTCCACGCAGCGCCAAGTCCATTCCCTTGAGCGCGCAGGCACGTGCCGTGCTGGGCACCGAAGCCAAGGCCATGGCCCCGAACGACTTGCTCAACGCGATCCTGAAAGCGCCTGTGGACCTGGTCTACAACGGCGGTATCGGTACCTACGTCAAAGCCAGTTTCGAGAGCCATGCCCAGGCCGGTGACAAAGCCGGCGACGCGTTTCGCGTCAACGGCAATGAGTTGCGCTGCAAGGTGTTTGGCGAAGGCGGCAACCTGGGGTGCACGCAAAATGGCCGCATCGAGTTTGCCCAGGCCGGTGGTCTGATCTACACCGACGCCATCGACAACTCGGCCGGGGTGGACTGCTCCGACCACGAAGTGAACGTCAAGATATTGCTGGGTGCCGTACAGGAAAGCGGCGCACTCACCTTGGAGGCCCGCAACGAGTTGTTGGCCAGCATGACCGACGAGGTGGGCTTGCTGGTCTTGCAGGACAACTACTACCAGAGCCAGCAAATCGAGCTGGCGGCCGCCCGCCCCGTTTACATGCTGGAGGGGCAGAAGAACCTCATGCGCTGGCTCGAGAGCATTGGCTTGCTCAAGCGGGGCATCGAATACTTGCCCACCGATGAAGAGCTGGCCAAGCGCAAGCGCGAGGGCAAGGGCCTGA
>NZ_JBFJMY010000148.1:0-9654 GCF_041633695.1 Hydrogenophaga sp. | reverse complement strand
CGTCGCGATGCTGCCGGCAGCATCGCGACGAAGGCATCCTCCAGGCTGGCGCAGCCGGTGCGCTGCAGCATCTCGGCGGGCGTGCCGACCGCCAGCACCCGGCCAGCATGCATGGCCACCAGGCGGTCGAAGCGCCCGGCTTCCTCCATGTAGGCCGTGGCCACGAGCACGGTCATGCCGGGGCGAAGGGCGCGGATGCGGTCGATCAGCACCCAGAACTGGCGGCGCGACAGCGGGTCGACGCCGGTCGTCGGCTCGTCCAGGATCAGCAGGTCCGGGTCATGGATCAGCGCGCAGCACAGGCCGAGCTTCTGCTTCATGCCGCCGGACAGCTTGCCCACGGGTCGGTCGGCGAAGGGCAGCAGACCCGTGCTGCCCAACAGTTCGACAATGCGGGCCTCGCGCTCGCGCTGACCGTGGCCGAACAGGCGGCCGAAGTAGTCGAGGTTCTCGCGCACCGACAGCGTCGCGTAGAGGTTGCGCCCGAGCCCCTGCGGGTTGTAGGCGATGCGCGGGCAGACGCGGCGCCGATGCGCGGGTCGGGCCAAGTCGCCGCCAAGCACGGTGACGTGGCCGCTTTGCAGCGCGCGGGCGCCCGCCACCAGCGCCAGCAGCGTGGATTTGCCGACGCCGTCAGGACCGACGAAGCCGATGATCCCTCCCACGGGCAAGACCAGGTCAATGCCATCGAGGGCCACGACGCCGCCATAGCGGTGACCAACGCCCTGCACACGCACCGCAGGCGGATCGCCTTTCATCGCGCGTGCTCAGAAGCCGCCGGGACAGCTTCCGGCACATTCACTGACAACTTCGGAGGCCATGGCTCAGCGCCGACGCGAACATAGGCCATGCCCGGCAAGCCGGTCTTGACTTGCTCGCGATGGTGGCCAAGCAACGCCGGGTCGATCCGCGCACGCACCTTGAAGACCATCTTCTGCCGTTCGGACTGGGTCTCCACGGTCTTCGGCGTGAATTGCGCCACGCTGGCGACAAAATCGACCTGGGCCGGGATGACCAGGTTCGGCGCCGCGTCCAGCACAAGCCGCGCTTCGGCACCGATGGCCACGCGGCCAGCGACGGTTTCGGGCAGAAAGAAACTCATGGTCACGTCGGCCAGATCCACCAGCGTCACCACGCGCCCGCCCCCGGCGAGCATTTCGCCGGCATGGGTCAGAACGGTTTGCACGCGTCCGGCGCGCGGCGCGCGCAGCACCGCATCCGCGATCTCCACCTCCATGCGATCAACGGCCGCCAGTGCGGACTCGATGGCGGCCTCGGACTCGACAATCTGTGACCGTGCGACAAGCACCCCTGACTCGGCCTCGATGCGCTGCGATTTCGCCGCGCTCAGCGCAGCGCGGCTGGACTGCACGCGCACGTTGGCTGCGTCGAGCTGCTGGGCCGAGATGAAATTCTGCGCCACCAGTTCCGACGTGCGTCGCAGTTCCTTCTCGGCCAGGGCGAACTCGGCTTCGCGCTGCAAGATCAGGGCCGCCACGGTAGATACCGCTTGCTGCCTCTGGCGCACCAGCGCAGTCGCCGTTTCCCGCGCCGTGCGCGCCTGCCGCTGCTGGGCCTGGGCTCCGCGAAGTTGCGCCTCCAGCACTCGCGTGTCCATTCGCGCGATCTCGTCACCGGCAGCAACGAAGTCGCCCTCGTGCACACGCAGGCTCTGCAAGCGCCCGCCCGACTTGGCCGCCACATCGAGCGTCGTGGCCTCAAGGCGACCGTTCCCCCCCACAATGCCGTCTGGCAAACGGTCGGGGGCTGCCCAGCGCCAAGCCACGACGACGCCGGTGACGATCACAGCAGTGATCGCATACATGAAAGGCTTTTGCCAGCGATCAGGCAATTGCAAGGGAGGGACAATATTCCAAGTGTTTCGTTGATTGTAAGTTTGCTGCGGGCCCGAACCTTGACCGATCACAAAGGGTGCGAAAACGTCAAGCAACCGGCGCCAGAACGATCTGCGAGCCGCCAACAATGCCCATGCCTGCGGGAAGCCAACGCTGTGTACGGTGTCGGCATTTTTGATGGCACTGCGTGGGCACTTTCTTCCAGAATCGCTCGTGTCTATGCTGTTATTTGCAACGGCATAACGATCAGCGCGCTCAATGGCTTCCATAGATGTATCGGCGCGACAACGGCAGGGTGTTGGCCAGCTGGCCGGGCTTGCGATCCACGTTCTGGTAGATGGCCACGTCGTCGTAATCGAATGCATGGGCGCAGTGGGGCCGTGCACCCAGATCCGTGCTCCCTGATGCCTCTCATCGGACTTACCCTTTGTCGTTGGCCGGGGCGGTGTTGTTCATACGGTGAAGCAAGCGCTGCAACACGTCCATGGTCTCCCTGCGGGCGCGCTGCTGCGGGTGGTGGCCAACTCCAGGCAGCGCCGTCACTTCAAGCGGCATCAGACCATGACGAAACAAGGCCATCGCGCTGGGCCGCCAGCCATATTCATCGTCATTGCCGAACAACACGGAAACTGGACAACGCACGGCGGCAAGCTCGGCGCTCATGTCCCATTGAAGTGCCTGCGGGCTGGCCCAGGGCTCGTACCAGCCCCAGAACATGGTGTCGGTGTTGTCGCCATGGTGGCGCCGAAGTTTTTCACGCAGGCCGTCTTGCTCAAACGCGCGCCGCGCGACGGCCATTGCATCCACCATGAACTGATCCACAGCCATGGTTGGCGAGCAAGCCAGAACGCCGCATACCAGCTCAGGATGCGCCGCCGCAGCCAGCACCGACATGGCTCCTCCATCACTGTGGCCGAACATCAACGCCTCTTGGATTCCGAAGTGGCGCAACACCTCGCCAAGCACCGGCCCGGCCTCTTCACGCCGGTAACTGGGCTCGCGCCCACCCACCAGACGCTCGGATCGCCCATAACCATACCGGTCATAGGCCAGCACCGGCCAGCCGCTGGCTTCGGCCAACCCCTGAGGCAGATCTTTCCAGGTGGTGATGCAGTCCAGCCCGCCATGCATCATCACGATGCTCGGCTGCCCGTTGCCCACATCACCCCAGGTGGTGGCTGCCAGCCGATGGCCTCCCGCAAACAGTTCGTGTTCCTTCATTTCGTGCTTTTTCATCATGTCAATCTGCCTCCGGGTTGGGCATTGCAGAGGATCCACACAGCCTACAGGTCGGCCTGTCCAGTCAGCAACTGGCGCGCGACGGTGCGGCGCTGGATTTCGCCCGTACCGTCGGGTATGCGCATCACGCGGGCGAAGCGGTAGCCCTCTTCCAGGCGCAGTTCGTTGGTCAGGCCCATGCCGCCGTGGATCTGGATGCTGCGGTCCATCACGCGCCCCAGCATCTCGGTCGAAAATGCCTTGACCATGCTGACCTGCGCGGTGACGGCGCGGCCGCTGTCCAGGCGCCAGGCACAGTTCTGGATCATGGTCTTGGCGGCGTAGATGTCCATGGCGCTGTCGGCCAGCATGAGCTGGATGGCCTGGTGCTCGGCAATGGGCACGCCAAAGGTATTTCGCACCTTGGCATAGTCCACAGCTTGGTCCAGCGCCCATCGGGCCAGGCCCAGGCAAGATGCCGCCATGCCCATGCGCCCGGCGTTGACGCCGTCCATGGCCACCGCCAGTCCGCGCCCGACTTCGCCGAGCCGGTGGTCGTCGCGCACACGCACGCCGTCGAGCACGATGACGCCGGTGTCGCCGCCCAGGTGGCCCATGGTGTTGATGATGCGCGGCACGGAAAAACCGGGCACGCGCGTGTCGACGAAGAAACCGGTGACGCCGCCCTTGTGGCGCGCCGCGGCTTCGGGGTCGGTCAGCGCGAACACCATGGCGTAATCGGCGTAGGGCGAGTTGGTGATCCACTGCTTGGTGCCGGTGAGCACCCATTCGTCACCGTCGCGCACGGCGCGGGTTCGCATGCCGAATACATCGGAGCCTGCATCGGGCTCGCTCAGACCAAAGCACAGGGTCTTGTCGCCGCTGGCGATGCGATCGCGGTATTGCGCGAAGATGTCCGGCTTCAGGTGCCGCAGCACCGGCGACAGACCGTTGGTGAAGGGCGATGGCAGCACCACCGTCTGCACAAGAGGCTGGGCCGGACCCACGCGGTGGTTGAGCACCTCCTGCACATGGGCCATGACCTGCGCGCCCTGCCCGCCACCACCCAGTTTTTCGTCGCCGAACAAGGTGTAGAAGCCCAGTTCCGCGGAGCGCTTGCGCACCTGCTGGCGCAGCGCCAGCGCCTCGGGCACATAACGACCGCTGGCATCGAACAAGCTGCGTTCGCTGCCCAGCAGGTCGTGGTGGCGCTGCTGCAGCGGCAGCACTTCGCGCTCCACGAAGCGCAGCACTGCCTCGGCAATCGCCACGGTATCGGGATCGATGGTGAAGTCCATATGGGAAACCTCGGCGCTACAACAGCCGGAACTTCGGCAGCGTGACCTCGTCGGTCACGTCGTCGTACTGCACCGTCACACGCTGGCCGATGCGCACCGCCTCCACATCGTCGGTGACGATGTTGGTCATCATGCGCGCGCCCTCGTCGAGGTCGATCACCGCCACCACGTAGGGGGTGTCGGCCTTGAAGGCCGGACCGGCCGGCCGACGCGCGATGGTGTAGCTGTAAATGGTGCCGGTGCCGCGCGCATCGACCCATTCGACGGCGTCGGAATGGCAGTGCGGGCACAGGACGCGCGGATAGAAATGGTGCTTGCCACAGTCATGGCAGCGCTTGAGTGTCAGGCGATGTTGTTTCAGGGCGTCCCAATAGGAGCGGCTCTCGCCATCGATGACGGGCAGGGGTTTGTCGTACATGGTGTTCACCGGGTGGAGAGAATGCAAGTGGCACCGCTGGAGAGCGTGCCGCCGGTGCCGTGGACCAGGGCGGTCACGGCGTCCTGAATCTGGCGCGGGCCGCATTCACCGCGCAACTGGCGCACCGCCTCGATCAGCAGGAAGATGCCGTACATGCCTGGGTGTGCGTAAGACAGACCGCCGCCGTTGGTGTTAAGCGGGAATACACCGCCCGGCGCGGTGCGCTGGTTGGCGACAAAGGCTCCACCCTCGCCACGCTTGCAAAAGCCCAGCGCTTCGAGCGTCAGCAGCACGGTGATGGTGAACGAGTCATAGACCTCAACCACGTCAATGGCGTCATGCCGGATGCCCGCCATGGCAAAGGCGTCCCGACCGGCCACTTCGGCGGCCGTCAGGCGCGCTAGGTCGGCCATGGCGGCGATGGTCCAGTGGGTGTGTGATTCGCCGTAACCGCGCACGAACACCGGCTTGCGACCGAGCGCCTTGGCGTGCTCGGCGGTGGTCATGACCACCGCGCCACCACCGTCGGTGACCAGACAGATATCGAGCAGGTGCAGCGGGTCGGAGATCATCGTGCTCTGGAGCACATCCTCGATCGACAGCGGCTCGCGCATGGTGGCCGCCGGATTGAGCGCCGCCCACTTGCGCGTGGACACCGCGATCTCGGCCAGCTGCTCGGAGGTGGTGCCATATTCGTGCATGTGGCGCTTGGCCGCCATCGCATAGCCGCCCACCGGCGTGGGCATGCCCCAGGGGGTTTCGTACTGCATGGTCAGCACCGCCGGGCGCCCGGCGAGGTTTCGGCTCATCTCGCTCTTCTGCAGGCTACCGTAAGTGATCAGCGCCACCTCGCAGCGGCCAGCCTCGATGGCGGTGGCGGCATGCGCCACATGCGCCTCGAAGGCCGAGCCGCCGATGTTGGTGCCGTCGACGAAGCGCGGCGTAATCCCCAGGTACTCCGACAGCGTCACGGTCGGCAACTGGCCCGGGCCGGGCACCCCCCACATACCGGCGGTCAGCAACCCATCGACTTCGTGCATGGCGATGCCGGCGTCCTTCAAGGCGTCGCGGGCGACCAGCGCCTGGGCCTGCAGGACCGACATGGGCGCAAGGACCTTGCCGTCCTTCAGTGGCAGGTCGGCAACGCCGACGATCACAGCTTCTCGTTTTGTCATATGTAGAAATCTCCTGGTGTTGGATATCCCGGTCTGTGCGGTCTGTACTATTGATCCGGCCATTTGACGTCGCGAGTCGTGGACGGGCTGCCACAGGCAAACGACTCACGAAAGTTCAAAATTCATGGAGCCGGAGCAGCAGGCAAAAAAGTAATGGTTTCAGTGAAGTCGGCAATGGTTTCGCCACGCTGATTGATCACCAAATGTTGCAACTCCATCAGGGTATAGCCGCGCGAGGTCGTGGGGAGCAGTCGGGCCTCCCCTTCGACATGAATGGTGTCGCCCGGAAACAGCGCACCGCGCAGGCGTGCCTGTACGCCGGTCATACCGCCGAACGGGCCAACCTCGCGCCCTTCCAGCACCTGCTTGATGATTTCGGACACATAGGTTGCCAGCAGCCCCATGCCGAGCGAAATGACCATCGGGCCGGGCGCAAAGCGGCTGCGATGCGATCCGGTCATGTTCTCCCGGATGTACTCCATGTCGATGAAAAATGGTTCATGCAAGCCGACCACATTGACGAAGGTGACGATGTCGGTTTCGGTGATGGTGCGTCGGTGCGTCTTGAAATGATGCGACTTGGCGCTGTCGGTCAGGTTGGCCATTTTGAAGTCCGGTGATTGATGGGTGGTGATGGATGAAAGTGGTTCTCTGCGGGCAATCCTTCTATCGGCCTGGCCCGCTGTTTTGACATAATTGGGTTTTTATGTCGTCTAGCGCAGGAGAACAGCGGATGAACCCAGCACCCTTGCCTGGCGGTCAACTTCAGGGCCAGATCGCCCTCGTCACCGGTGCCACGGCCTTCATCGGTCGTGCCATTGCGCTGGAGTTGGCGCGGCGCGGCGCGCACGTGATCGTCAACGGCCGCAATCCCGAAGCCGGACAGGCAGTGATCAACGAGATCGCTGCGAACGGCTACTGCGCCGCGTTTGAACAAGCCGACCTGACCCATAGCGACGCGGTTCGTGCCATGGTGGATCGAGTTGCCGAGCGCCACGGTCGCCTTGACATCCTGGTGGCCAGCGGCGCAGGCGCCAGTGCCGACTCGCCGTCCTTTCGCCTTTTCAAGGAAATGAGCAACGGCGACTTCGACAACTACATCCGCGCCCACTGGCTCACCCGCGCATTTGCGATCCAGGCTGCCGCCCGCGTCATGGCACTGCACGGCCGCGGCAAGATCGTCGCGGTGGGCACCGACGCGGGCCGCGTGGCCACGGTCGGCGAATCCTTCATTGGCGGCGCCACCGCCGGCATGATGCAGATGTGCCGCGTGCTGGCGCGTGAACTGGGGCGCGACGGCATTCGGGTCAACGCGGTGGCGATGAGCTACATCTGGGATGCCGAGCCGCGCTGGGGCCCGGGCTCGCCAGCGCTCGAAGGCGGTCACGGCAAGGACATGATCGAGAACCTGCGCAAGCGCATGCTGTTCCCCGTGCACTGCCAGGACATCGCCAACGCGGCGGCGTTCTTGGCCGGACCGGAGTCCGATGCCATCACCGGCCAGACCCTGAGCGTCAACGGCGGTTTGAGCACACCGGGCTGACATGGCCATCAGGCGCCACCGTGCGCGGCCTTGACGGCCGCGCGGTCAATGCTATCGGCACCGCCCAAGGGGAGTGCCGGTACAAACACCACGTGCTTGGGTTTTTTGTAGCGTGCGATGCGACCGCCCACAAACTCGATCAACTCCTCGGCACTCAGCGTGCACCCTGCCTTCAGCACGCAGACCGCCTTGACCGCCTCGCCCCACTGAACGTCCGGCACACCGAGGACCACCACCTGCGCCAGCGCCGGGTGCTCCATAATGACCCGCTCGACTTCAGCCGGATAAACGTTCTCGCCCCCCGGCTTGATCAACTCCTTGGCCGGTGAACGCCCGCTGTACCAGAGGTAGCCCTCGGCATCGACGCGCCCCATGTCGCCCGTGTGGTGCCAGCCGTTGCGCAGCGCGAAAGCGTTGTCTGCTTCGCAGCGCCAGTAGCCCTGGAACACCATCGGACCCCGCACCACGATCTCGCCGGTGGCGCCGGTGGGCAACGGGCGGTCCAGTTCGTCCACCACTGCGACCGTGTTCAGCGCGGTGGGCCGCCCGGCGCTGCCGGGGCGCTCGTCAAATGGCGCCAGACTGACCGAGCCCGAGGTCTCGGTCTGGCCGTAGGCACTCCAGAAAGTCGCCTGGGGGCAGGTGGTGCGCAAGCGCGCGATGGTCTCGGGCACGTCGATTCCCGACACCACGCGCAGGCTGTCCAGTGCCGAGCCCTGGGCCGCTGCGGCGTCCAGCAGGGCGCCCAGCATCGGCGGGAAGGTGCCGATCAGGCTGCCGCCGTCCTCGTCGATATGCTTGACCAGGCTGGGCGGATCGAAACGTGTCAGCAGCAGCGTCGCCCCGCCCGCCTGCTGCGTGGCCAGCATGAAGCCGATGGCGGCCACGTGAAACAGCGGCAAGACGCCCAGATTGACATCTGAAGTGGTCAACTGCCAGGCCAGTTGCGTCTGCAGGCTGGCGGCGATCAGGCCGCGGTGCGAGAGCAGCGCGCCGCGCGGCCGCCCGCCCACGGCGGCGGTGTGGATGATGACGAGCCCCTCATCGTCATTCAGATCGGCGGGCGGCACGGTGCGATCGAGATACAAGGCGCTGACGGGTTGCCAGGGCGCTGGCGCGACGCCCAGCGTGTAGCGCAGCTTGTCGTCCAGGCCGCTCTGCGGCAGCAGGGCCTGGAACTCATCGGCGACGATCAGCACCCGCGGCGCCACGTCCTCGATGACATAGGCCACCTCCTCGGCCGACAGCCGCCAGTTGATCGGCACCACGATCACGCCCAACTGGGCGGCTGCGCCGAACAGGTCGACATATTCCAGGCAGTTGGGGGCCAGTATCGCCAGCCGGTCACCCTGGCCCACGCCTGCGGCCGCCAGACCAGCCGCCAGGCGCGCCGTGCGCTCGGCATACTGGGCGTGCGTGACCCGCTGATCGCCGAACACCAGGGCGGTGTTCGATCCGTACAAACGCGCGTTGCGCTTGATGAGATCGTGCAGCGTAAAAGATCGCAAACTCATTCCATGCTCCTCGTTCAGATTCAGCTTCGACTCGCCGGAGGTGGCGCCGGCGGCATTACTTCGTGCAGAAACGCCGCCACGCTGGCGGCGAAGGCGTCGTTGGCATCACCGGCGATCATGTGGCCGGCGCCCTTGAGGTCGACAAAGCGCGCCCGCGGCAAGGTTTGCACCAGGGCGCGCGCATCTTCTTCGCTGATCACGTCGCTGCGTTGGCCGCGCAGCAGCAGGGTGGGCGCCTGCAGACCGCGCAAGGCGCGCTCGTAGCCATCCGCGTCGCGCCGGTGGTTGTGGTTGGCCTCGCTCATCAGTTGCGGGTCCCAATGCCAATTCCAGCGGCCTTGCACATTCATACGCAGGTTCTTCTTCAGGCCCTCGATCGGTCCTTCCATTGGCCGCCCACGGTAGTCAGCGATGTGTTGCGCGGCTTCTTCCAGCGACGCAAAACCATCGGGCCGCGCCCGCATGAAACTGACGATGCGATCGACACCGGCTTCTTCCATGCGCGGCGCAATGTCCACCAGCACCAGCGCGTTGATCGACGGCGCATCGGCGCGGCCGACTGCGGCCATGCTAATGAGGCCGCCCAGCGAAGCGCCGACCACCGCCAGCGGCGTGCCCAGTTCGCGCCAGAT
>NZ_JBFJMY010000147.1:0-9680 GCF_041633695.1 Hydrogenophaga sp. | reverse complement strand
TGCGGCTGGTGCGCATCAACGAGTACAAGCGCCGCCAGTCGCCGGTGGGGATCCGGGTGACACACCGCGGTTTTGGCCGCGACTGGCGCTATCCCATCACCAGCAAATACCGGGCTTGAGAGGTACCCTACGCGTTCGACGCGGGCGATAGCCAAAGGCACGTGGCCGAGGCGAATCCCACGATGAGGGGATGCGCGTGATAAAGTTTCTCGTTCGCAGACCCTTGGCCTCAGGAGCAGACCCATGAAACAGATCACAGCCGTTATCAAACCATTCAAGCTGGAAGAGGTTCGCGAGGCCTTGGCCGAGCAGGGCGTGACGGGCCTGACGGTGACCGAGGTGAAGGGCTTTGGACGCCAGAAAGGCCACACCGAGCTGTACCGCGGCGCCGAGTACGTGGTGGATTTTTTGCCCAAGGTCAAACTCGAGGTGGTGGTCAAGTCCGACGACGTGGAGCGCTGTGTCGACGCCATCATCCGCGCCGCCCATACCGGCAAAATCGGGGACGGCAAGATATTTGTGACTGCGGTCGAACGTGTGGTGCGCATCCGCACCGGTGAAGAGAACGAAACCGCCGTCTGAAGTCTGCACCCAGCCCGCTTGTGGCGGGCTTTTTTGCGATCAGAGCGCGTCCAGGCGCGTCTCTGGCGCCAGGCCCGCAGCCTGCACCAGATCGGGCAGCAGGCGCTGTACTTCGGCTTCCACACGGATCAGGTCCAGCTGCGCGTCGCCCATGAATTGTTGCGCCACGCTGGCTTGCAGAAATGCCATCAGGCCGTCGTAGTAGCCGTTCACGTTGAGCAGCCCCACGGGTTTGTCGTGGTAGCCGAGTTGGCGCCAGGTCCAGACCTCAAAAAATTCCTCGAACGTGCCAATGCCACCCGGCAGGGTGACAAACGCGTCGGCGTGTTCGGCCATCAGGCGCTTGCGTTCGTGCATGGTGTCCACCACCAGCAGCTCGGTGCAGTTGTGGTTGGCCCATTCCCGTTCCACCAAGGCCCTGGGAATGATGCCCAGCACCCGACCGCCGGCATCGAGCGTGGCTTGCGCGACCACACCCATCAGGCCGTTGCGACCGCCGCCATACACCAGCTGGCCACCGTGGCCGCCAATCCACTGACCGACCGCTTGTGCCGCTGCGGCGAAGGCGGGATCGGCGCCGGGTCGGGAGCCGCAATACACACAAAGAGAAAAATGGGGTTTTTTCATGGGCATGGGCGTAACTGTCGCTCTCTCAATCAATGCAGCCGGTTCCAGAGCGCTGCGATCCAGACCCCGCCCCACACCAGCAGGCTGAGCAGCACGGCAGCGCTGCCCATGTCTTTGGCGCGTTTGGAGAGGTCGTGCCACTCGGGGCCGATGCGGTCGATCGCGGTCTCAATGCCGGTGTTCAGCAGCTCCACCACCATCACCAGGATCACGCTGGCGGTGAGCAAGGCCACTTCCACCCAGGTACGACCGAGCCAGAACGCGGCCGGGATCAGCACCAGAGAGGCCAGGGCTTCCTGTCGGAACGCTGTTTCGCCCCAGCCGGCGCGCAGGCCGGCGATCGAGTAGCCAAAGGCGTGCAGCATGCGGCTGATGCCGGTGCGCTGCTTCTGGGCATCGGTCGCTTCTCGGGGGGCGCTGGGCATGGTTTCGTGCTGACGTGGGGTGTTCATGGGGAATCAAACGCGCCAGAACGGGCGTTTGCCGGATTTTTTGATCGGCTCGGCGGGCTTGAAATGCACAAGCCGTGTGCCTGCGATGACGTCGTGCGGAAACTGCCGCTGGGGGTGCAGGCGTGACAGGTTGGCCCACAGGATCAACCAGCCCACCGTCAACCAGGCCAGGTCGGCTGCGGCCAGCTGGAGCACCCAGGCCAGCGCCAGTGGCGGCAGCCACCATAGCCAGGCCAGCACGTAGCGCAACAAGGCGCGCGGCTGCGACAAGGCCTGGCCTTGCAGGTCGACCACCCGGATATGCCAGGTTTTCATGGCCAGGGTTTGTCCGCGCGCCCAGAACCAGGTGAAGTAAATGCCGAACACCACGAACAGAAAGGCTTGCTGCGCGTGGCGGTTGTCCAGCGCGTTCCGGGTCTGGGTCAGGGTGGAGAACAGGTAGCCCGCGACAAAGACCACGCCGAACATCAACATGCCTTCGTACAGCCAGCAGGCCATGCGGCGCGACAGCGAAGGCGCCAACAACGGGCTGGGAACGGGGAGAACGGGGTCGAGGGCAGCGTCGGTCATGGCATCACAAAGAGTCAGCGGGAGATTGTCGCATTGCGTCCGTGACGCTGCGTTCCGTGCCTATTTCCAACATATTTCGGATGCGTGGGCCGGGTTCCCCAACAAAGCTGTGTTGCAGTGCGATAATGTTCGACTGCAATTCAATCAAGGCAAACGGGTCAGGGTCCGGCGGGGTATATGTCCGCTCATGTCCACTGGCCTCAAGTCTCGACACCGCTCCACAAGAGTGGGTGAAGAGGCACCCAAGGTTTTTCGTTAGAGAAATTCTCGAAAGGTTCATCATGGAAATCAACAAAGCCGAACTGGCTTCCGCTGCGGCCGCCTCCGGCTCCGCCCCTCAAGAGCTCCGCGGTGCGGAAATCCTCGTCAAGTCGCTTCAGGCCGAAGGCGTGAAGTACATCTGGG
The DNA here is from genome assembly GCF_041633695.1 of Hydrogenophaga sp. Lineage (GTDB taxonomy): Bacteria > Pseudomonadota > Gammaproteobacteria > Burkholderiales > Burkholderiaceae_C > Hydrogenophaga. The sequence continues at coordinate 7,044 of NZ_JBFJMY010000147.1, read as the reverse complement.
GCTATCCCGGCGGCGCGGTACTGCACATTTACGACGCTTTCTACAAGCAAGACACGATTCAGCACGTGCTGGTGCGCCACGAGCAGGCCGCCGTGCACGCCGCTGACGGTTATGCCCGTGCGACCGGCGATGTGGGCGTGGCCCTGGTCACTTCCGGCCCTGGCGTCACCAACGCGATCACCGGTATTGCCACCGCCTACATGGACAGCATCCCCATGGTGATCGTCACCGGCCAGGTGCCCACGGCGGCCATCGGCTTGGATGCGTTCCAGGAGTGCGATACGGTGGGTATCACGCGCCCCATCGTCAAGCACAACTTCCTGGTCAAGGATGTGCGCGACATGGCCATGGTGATGAAGAAGGCGTTTCACATCGCCCGCACCGGCCGCCCCGGCCCTGTGGTGGTGGACATTCCCAAGGACGTGTCGTTCAACAAGACCGCATACACCGGACACCCCGCGTCCGTGGAAATGCGCTCTTACAACCCGGTGCGCAAAGGGCACGGCGGGCAGATCCGCAAGGCGCTGCAACTGCTGCTGGGTGCCAAGCGTCCCTATATCTATACCGGTGGCGGCGTGCTGCTCAGCAATGCCACCGACGAGCTGCGCACCTTGGTGAACATGCTCGGCTACCCGGTCACCAACACGCTGATGGGCCTGGGTGCCTACCCCGCGTCCGACAGGAAGTTTCTCGGCATGCTGGGCATGCACGGCACCGTCGAAGCCAACAACGCGATGCAGAACTGCGACGTGTTGCTGGCCGTGGGTGCGCGCTTTGACGACCGCGTGATTGGCAACCCCAAGCATTTTGCGCAGAACGAACGCAAGATCATCCACATCGACATCGACCCGTCGAGCATCTCCAAGCGCGTCAAAGTGGACGTGCCCATCGTTGGTGACGTGAAAGACGTGTTGACCGAACTGATCGGCATGCTGCGTGAAAGCACCACCAAGCCCGACGCCGGTGCGCTGTCCAGTTGGTGGGAGACCATCGAAGCCTGGCGCTCGCGCGACTGCCTGAAGTACGACCACAGCAACAAGGACGTGATCAAGCCGCAGTACGTGGTCGAAACGCTGTGGAACATGACCAAGGACGTTGAGACCTACATCACGTCCGACGTGGGCCAGCACCAGATGTGGGCCGCGCAGTACTACCGTTTCGACGAGCCACGCCGCTGGATCAATTCCGGCGGTCTGGGCACCATGGGCGTGGGCATCCCCTACGCCATGGGCATCAAGCTGGCCAAACCCGATAGCGAAGTGTTCTGCGTCACCGGCGAAGGTTCGGTGCAGATGTGCATCCAGGAACTCTCCACCTGCTTGCAATACAACACGCCGATCAAGATCTGCGCCTTGAACAACCGCTACCTGGGCATGGTGCGGCAGTGGCAGGAGATCGACTACGAAGGTCGCTACAGCCACAGCTACATGGACGCCTTGCCCAATTTCGTGAAGCTGGCCGAGGCCTACGGCCACGTCGGCATGCTGATCGAGCGCCCGGCGGACGTGGAGCCGGCCTTGCGCGAAGCGCGCAAGCTCAAGGACCGCACCGTGTTCATGGACTTCCGCACCGATCCGACCGAGAACGTGTTCCCCATGGTTCAGGCCGGCAAGGGCATCACCGAGATGCTCCTGGGTTCCGAGGATCTTTGAACCCTTCACACCATCCCGCGCTGCGGCGCGGATTTTTGTAGACGAATCTATTTGCAGCCAAGCCTGCGCATTACCGTGCGCAGGGGAGGGCTCAGAAAAGAGGAATCCTGATCATGAAACACATCATTGCTGTCCTGCTGGAAAACGAAGCGGGAGCACTCTCCCGCGTGGTGGGGCTGTTCTCGGCCCGGGGTTACAACATCGAGTCGCTCACCGTGGCGCCGACCGAAGACCCCAGCCTCTCGCGCATGACCATCCAGACCACTGGGTCGGACGACGTCATCGAACAAATCACCAAACACCTCAACCGTCTGATCGAAGTGGTCAAGGTGGTGGACCTCACCGAAGGCCCTTACACCGAGCGCGAACTGATGATGGTGAAGGTGCGTGCAGTAGGCAAAGAGCGCGAGGAAATGAAGCGCATGGCCGACATTTTTCGGGGCCGCGTGATCGACGTGACCGAGAAGAGCTACACCATCGAGCTGACCGGCGACCAGGGCAAGATCGACGCCTTTTTGCAGGCCATCGATCGCAGCGCCATCCTGGAAACCGTGCGCACCGGCGCCTCGGGCATCGGGCGGGGCGAGCGGGTGCTGCGCGTTTAAACTAGCGCGCCTGCCGTTGGCGACCCGCCAGATTTTTCTAAATATTCCATTTTTCACTGATTTCAACTGGAGCAACCGCATGAAAGTTTTCTACGATAAAGACTGTGACCTGTCCCTGATCAAAGGCAAAACCGTGGCCATCATCGGTTACGGCAGCCAGGGCCACGCCCACGCCCAAAACCTGAGCGACAGCGGCGTCAAAGTCGTGGTCGGCCTGCGCAAGGGTGGCGCATCCTGGGACAAAGTCGGCAAAGCCGGCCTGACCGTGATGGAAGTGGATGACGCTGTGAAGGCCGCCGATGTGGTCATGATTCTGTTGCCCGACGAGAACATCGCTTCGGTCTACAACGACAACGTGGCACCCCACATCAAGCAAGGCGCTTCGCTGGCTTTCGCCCACGGTTTCAACGTGCATTACAACCAAGTCGTGCCGCGTGCCGACCTGGACGTGTGGATGGTCGCGCCCAAGGCGCCCGGCCACACCGTGCGCAACACCTACACCCAGGGCGGCGGCGTGCCCCACCTGGTGGCGGTGCACCAGGACAAGAGCGGCAAGGCCCGCGACCTGGCACTGAGCTACGCCATGGCCAACGGTGGCGGCAAGGCCGGCATCATCGAGACCAACTTCAAAGAAGAAACCGAAACCGACTTGTTCGGCGAACAAGCCGTCTTGTGCGGTGGCGCGGTTGAACTGCTGAAGATGGGCTTCGAGACGCTGGTGGAAGCCGGCTACGCCCCTGAAATGGCTTACTTCGAGTGCCTGCACGAGTTGAAGCTGATCGTGGATCTGATCTACGAAGGCGGCATCGCCAACATGAACTACTCGATCTCGAACAACGCCGAATTCGGCGAATACGTGACCGGTCCGGAAGTCATCAACGAAGAGTCGCGCAAAGCCATGCGCAACGCCTTGAAGCGCATCCAGAACGGCGATTACGCCAAGATGTTCATCCAGGAAGGGCGCCTGAACTACCCGAGCATGACCGCTCGCCGCCGCAACACCGCCGATCACCAGATCGAAGTGGTGGGTGCCCAGCTGCGCGCCATGATGCCCTGGATCGCCAAAAACAAGCTGGTGGACCAGACCCGCAACTGAGTACCTGTCTGAGGCGCGCTTCCGCGCCGCAGACTTGTCCCCGCAAAGGCCACATCTGTGGCCTTTGTCTTTTCTGGCTGGATTGGCGTTGTGCTGGCTTACACTGCTTGCAACACCAGAGGCCAGCCAGACAGAGCAGGCCCATTTGAGGTATTCATGCACGACGGAACCGAACCCCGCAACGAACACGACGCCGAGCGTCCCAAACGCAACAAGGGCATCTACATGGTGCCCAACATGATCACGCTGGCGGCCTTGTTCGGCGGCTTTTATGCCATCGTGATGGCGATGAACGGGCGTTTCGACTTGTCCACCATCGCCATTTTCCTGGCGATGGTGCTCGACAGCCTCGACGGTCGTGTGGCGCGCATGACCAACACGCAGAGTGCCTTCGGCGAACAAATGGACTCGCTCTCCGACATGGTGTCGTTCGGTGCTGCGCCAGCCTTGGTGGCGTACATCTGGACGCTCAGCTCACTGGGGCGATGGGGCTGGATCGCGGCCTTCGTTTACTGCGCCTGCGCGGCCTTGCGTCTGGCACGTTTCAACGTCAATACGGCGGTGGTGGACAAACGTTACTTTCAAGGGCTTCCGTCGCCTGCGGCCGCGGCGCTGGTGGCCGGGTTCATCTGGCTGATGACGGATCTGGAATACCCGCCGAGCGACGCGAGGTGGGGCATGTTCGCCATCACCTTGTTCGCGGGCTTGACCATGGTCACGAACGTGCCCTTTTACAGCTTCAAGGATTTGAGCCTCAAGCGCAGCGTGCCCTTTGCGGCCATTGTGCTGGTGGCTCTGGGCATTGCGGTGATCAACATCCACCCACCCACGGTGTTGTTTGCCCTGTTCGTGGTGTATGGGCTTTCGGGCTATGCGGTGTACGGTTGGCGCAAGGCCAAGGGCCACCAGACCAGCGTCATCAGCACGTCCACCGACGAGCCAGACGAACGCGGCCTGCACGATTAGGGGCGACCAGAGCGGCCCGTGCGCTCACATCCACAGCGCGCGCCACAGCAGGCGCGGAGCGTCCCAGGCCCTCAGTTTCGGGCGCTGTTGCCAGCTGCGGTGCCGCATCTGGGCGATCTTCTCCAGCACCCGCAAGCCACCCTGTACCACCAGGCGCAACTCCCAGCCTGCGCGGCCCGGAACGCGGTGCACCAGCGGCGCACCTGCCAGCATGAGCGCCCGGGCCTGACCGCACAGTTCGGCGACGGCGCCGCTGAGCCGGTCTTTCTGCTCGGTGCTCAGAGTGGCTCCAGGCTCCAACGCCGCGACAAAGTTCTGCACTTGCAAGCCATGTTGCTGCAAGGTGGCGGTGGGCAGGTAGTACCGCTGGCGCGGCAGGTCCACACTGATGTCTTGCCAGAAATTGATGAGTTGCAGCGCCGAGCAGATCTGGTCGCTTTCTGCCAGCGCTGTGTCGTCACCCACGCCATACAGGTGCAGCAGCAGGCGCCCCACCGGGTTGGCCGATAGATGGCAGTAAGACAGCAGTTCTTCAGCGTCGGCGTAGTGGTGACCGTGGGCGGTGTGGCGCACATCTTGCTCAAACGCATCCAGCAGCCGATGCAGCAGCACGGCGGGTAGCTGGTGTTGCCGCACGGCGATTTGCAGTGGCGCAAATACATGTGGCCAAGCTTCGACCCTGGACCCGTTCGCGGGCTGGGCGGCTCCGTCTTTCGCATTGGCGTTGGCCAGGCAGGCGTCGAGCGCGCTCCGGTAGGCACCGAGGGTGCTCAAGCGTTCCTCCGGGCCACTGTCGCCCTCGTCGGCCAGATCGTCGGCGGTGCGGGCAAAGTGGTAGAGCGCCGCCACCGCCGGGCGTAAATGGGCTGGGCACAGCAGTGAAGCCACTGGAAAATTTTCGTAATGCCCGATACCGATCGGTGCCGCACCGGTCACCGGGGTGGTGTGGCTGAGAGAGGGTGTGTCCATGTAGAGCGGGGCGGGAGTCTGGTGTTTCTTGCCCCAAGGGCGGGGGTCTAGGGCTGCGGTTTTTTCAGCTGCTGGTGTTCGGCGCCGGTTTTGCCTTTGCGGTGGATCAAATGGATGCCATTGAACTACAATTCAAATTACTAACCGGTCAGTCATTAAAAGTGGGTCAGGCCCAAGCCGGTGAATTCGCCAGGGTGGGTTTCGTCAAGTCCATGCTCTGAGCGTTCCATGCGCCATTTCAACACCGTCTGTACGCACCGTCATGAAAACACAGCCCATTGTCCTCGTTCTGAGCGCAGCGCTCGGTCTGGCCGCCTGTTCAAAAGCCGAAGCCCCGCCGGAGCCGGTGCGTTCGGTCAAGCTCCTGACGGTGAGCGCCGAAACGCTGGGCAGCCACCAGGAGTACGCGGGCGAGGTGCGGGCGCGTTCGGAGTCCCGGCTGGGTTTTCGGGTCGGTGGCAAGTTGGTGCAACGGGCCGCCGAAGTGGGGCAGCGGGTGCAGCGCGGTCAAGTGCTGGCCCAGTTGGACGCGCAGGACTACGCGCTGTCCAGCCAGGCCGCGCAGGCGCAGGTCAGCGCGGCCCAAACCCAGAGCGCATTGGCGGCGGCCGATTTGCGCCGCTTCACCGATTTGAAGAACCAGGGCTTCGTGAGTGGCGCCGAAATCGAACGGCGACAGGCCACTTTGTGGGCCGCACAAGCCGGTCTGCGCCAGGCGCAGGCGCAGGCGGCGGTGCAGGGTCACCAGGCGGGCTACACCCAACTGCAAGCCGATGGCGCCGGTGTGGTGCTGGCGGTGGAGGCCGAGGTGGGCCAAGTGGTGGCCGCAGGCGCGCCGGTGCTGCGCATCGCCCGGGACGGCGCACGCGACGTGGTGTTCTCTGTGCCGGAAGACCGTATGGCGCAACTGCGCGTGGGGCAGGTGGCGCAGGTTCGCCTCTGGGCCACAAGCCAAGCATCGACAGATGCCAACGCGGGCTTGCTGCAAGGGCAGGTGCGTGAAGTGGCGGCGGGCGCCGATCCGCAAACCCGTACCTACCAGGTCAAACTGGCGCTGCCAGCGGATGCGGCAGTGGCTCTCGGCGCTACCGCCTATGTGCGCTTGGCCCCGGCAGCGGATCAGGCGCCCCGCGCCATCAGCGTGCCCACCAGTGCGCTCATGCGCGCGGCTGGCGAGGGCGATCAAGGCGGTTCTGCGGTTTGGGTGTTCGATGCTGCCAGCAGCACGGTCCAGTTGCGGCCGGTGGTTGTAGCGGGTGCCGACGGCAACAACATGGTGATCGCAGAGGGCCTGAAGCCGGGCGATGAGGTGGTGGCAGCGGGTGGCCATGTGTTGTCACCGGGGCAAAAGGTGGTCCGGTTCGTTGGCGCCTCCACTCACTAAGGACCGGTATGCATCCGAACAACCATCCGTCGGCGGCGGAAAAATCCAGCTGGGTGTCGCGTTTCAACCTCTCGCAGTGGGCGCTGGATCACCAGGCGCTCACGCGCTACCTGATGATCGTGTTGATGCTGCTGGGCGTGGCGGCCTACTTTCAGCTCGGGCAGGACGAAGACCCACCGTTCACTTTCCGGGCCATGGTGGTGCGCGCCTACTGGCCAGGCGCCACGGCCCAGCAAATGGCCGAACAAGTGGCCGATCGGGTGGAAAAAACCCTGCAGGAAGTGCCCTACGCCGACAAGATCCGCAGCTATTCCAAGCCGGGTGAGTCGCTGATCATTTTCCAGGTCGCCGATTCTTCGCCACCGGGTGACG
>NZ_JBFJMY010000146.1:0-9709 GCF_041633695.1 Hydrogenophaga sp. | reverse complement strand
CGTTTAACCTGCTCAAGCAGGCCCTGGAGAACACGACCAAACTGGCCATCTTCGTGATGTTCATCCTGATCGGGTCCACCGTTTTCAGCTTCACCTTCAACGCCGCCGATGGCCATATCTGGGTAGAACACCTGTTCAGCAAGCTGCCCGGCGGACAGCTCGGTTTCTTGTTGGTGGTGAACCTGCTGGTGTTCATCCTGGGCATGTTCATCGATTTCTTTGAAATCGCTTTCATCGTCATACCCTTGCTCGCCCCGGTGGCTGACAAGCTCGGCATCGATCTGATCTGGTTCGGCATCATTTTGGCCATGAACCTCCAGACTTCGTTTCTGACACCACCGTTTGGTTTCGCCTTGTTCTACCTGCGCAGCGTGGCCGCGCGCAACGATTACGACGACGAGGTCACAGGCAAGCGCATTCCAGCGGTGACCACGGTACAGATCTATAAAGGCTCCATCGCTTTCATCGTGTTGCAGATCATCATGGTCGCCGTGATCGTGTTCGACCCGACCATCGTGACGGGCAATTTGGTGAAGAAGCCCGTCATGGATGAGCAGGCGTTGGAGAATTTGTTCGACAACATGCCGGGCCAGGAATACAAAGCGCCCAAGGCCGGATCATTTGGCTTCCCAGAACCCCCCGCACCGACCGAGGATGTGTCTGCTACACCGGATACCGAGGCAGAAATCGACCCCGCCAAGGCCATGGAAGAAGCCATGAAAAAGGCCGCCGAATGAGCTTCGTTACAAGGAAAGTATCTGATGCAGATTGACGTGAAAGTGCTGGATCCACGCATGGTGGACCAGCTTCCCGCTTACGCCACACCGGGCAGCGCCGGCCTGGACTTGCGGGCCTGTCTGGACGCTCCCCTGACGCTGGCACCGAATGCCTGGCAGTTGGTGCCAACCGGCCTGGCGATCCATCTGGCCGACCCAGGGTACGCCGCTGTGATCCTGCCGCGCTCGGGGCTGGGACACAAACACGGCATCGTGCTGGGCAACTTGGTGGGCCTGATCGACAGCGATTACCAGGGGCAGCTGATGGTCAGCGCCTGGAACCGCAGCGGCGTGGCCTTCACCATAGAACCCATGGAGCGCATCGCCCAGATGGTCGTGGTGCCGGTGGTGCAGGCCCGGTTTCGGGTGGTCGGTGAGTTTGCCGATACCAGTGAACGCGGAGCAGCGGGATACGGATCCACGGGCAGGGGCTGAGGCTTCGCGCGCGTTGACTTCGCCAAAAGAAAAGCGCCCTTGGGCGCTTTTCTGCTTTGGGCCTTCTGCCTTCCGGGAAAACGGCCCTCAATGCAAGGTCGGCGGTGGGCTGGCATCGGGCTCGGATGCGGGATCCACCGCGCCCACCTGCATGCGGAAAAACCCGGTGCCCATGGTGCCGCTCCCTACCTCGTGGGCCTCGGCTTCTCTCACCGTGTGCACCTTGAGCTGGATGCGCAAAGCCATGCCCGCCAGCGGATGGTTGCCATCGAGCACCACGTGGTCGGGGTAAATATCGCTCACGAAGAACAGGCGGTCCTTGGGCGCATTCGGGCTGCAGCCTTCAGGCAGGCCTTCAAACCCCATGCCTTCGTCCAGTTGATCCGGAAACAGCGCGCGTGGCTCCAGAAACAGCAAGCGGTCGTCGTAGTCGCCAAACGCGTCGATCGGCTCCAGGTGCAGTTCCAGCTGGTCGCCGGGCTCATGGCCCTGCAAGGCCTCTTCGATCTTGGCCAGCAAATCGCTGCCCCCCAGCAGGAACTCGATCGGCTCGTCGAGCACGTCCAGTTCCTCGCCCAACGTGTCTTTCAACGTCCAGGACAGGCCCACGACGCATTGTTCGGTGATTTTCATCCGACAATTGTCCCATGTTCAAAGACGAATTTCACCCCGCCCCCCATCGCCCCGATATTCGGATATCACCGTTGCCGGACCAAGCCCAGGCCATGCTCGGTGGCTTGACCGCAGCGCAGTTCATGCGCCGCCACTGGCAGAAAAAGCCGTTGCTGATCCGACAAGCCTTTGCCGATTTCGTACCGCTGATGTCGCGCAAGGCCTTGTTCGACATGGCGGCAGACCCTGCGGTGGAGTCTCGCCTGATCGTGCAACAGCCCGAAGGCTGGCGTCTGCGTCAGGGGCCTTTGCCACGCTCGGCTTTGCCGCCTCTGAAACAACCAGGCTGGACCATGCTCGTGCAAGGGGTGGACCTGCATCTGGATGCGGCGCACCGTTTGCTGCAGCGCTTCCGGTTTGTGCCCGACGCGCGGCTGGACGATCTCATGATCTCGTGGGCCAGCGAGGGCGGTGGCGTTGGGCCCCACTACGATAGTTACGATGTGTTTTTGCTGCAGGCCACGGGGCAACGGCGCTGGCGCATCGGGCGGCAGAAAGACCTGGCGCTGCAAGAGGGCGTGCCCTTGAAAATTCTGAGCCAGTTCGAGCCCGAGGAAGAACATGTACTCAACCCCGGTGACATGCTGTATCTGCCACCCCGATGGGCCCACGACGGTGTGGCCGTGGGTGGCGACTGCAGCACCTACTCGGTGGGGTTCAGGGCGCCGCAGCGTGGCGGCCTGGCGGGTGAGCTGCTGTTGCGCATGGCCGACGAGCACGAAGACAGCAGCCTGTACCGCGATCCCGAGCAAACCGCCACGGCAACGCCCGCCGCCATGCCGCCGGCCCTGGAGGCGTTCGCGTCGGACGCCTTGCACCGCTTGTTGGCCGAGCGGCAGTCGTTGGCCTGTGCCTTGGGCGAGGTCATGACCGAACCCAAGCCGCGTGTCTGGTTCGACGAGCCAAGCGACGAATGGGCTCCGCGAGGCTTGCGGCTGGACCGCCGCACCCGCATGATGTACGACAAGCAGCACGTGTTCATCAATGGTGAGAGCTTTCGTGCCGCGGGCGCTGACGCCCGCTTGATGCGGACCTTGGCCGATCAGCGCTGGCTGGAAGGCCGGCGCGTTCAGGCCGCCAGCGCGTCGGCGCAAACCCTGTTGCAAGACTGGTTCGAGGCCGGCTGGCTGCTGCTGGAGCCAGCGGCCTGACAGGCCAGTCTTTCCGGAGCGACGTCCATGACCCCAATCCCTGACGCAGCAACGCCATTGCCCACGGGCCGGCTGGAAGGCCGGGTGGCCTTCGCCGATGCGGTGCGTCTTGCGCTGCACCACGCCGCCTTGTCGGGCTGGTCTCAAATCCTGTTCAGCGATCCCGACTTCGCCGATTGGCCGTTGGGCGAAAGCGCCGTGGTGGATGCCTTGCAGGCTTGGGCGGGGCGGGGGCGCCGGTTGCGCTTGCTGGCACGCGACTTTTCTGTGTTGCGGCTGCAGCAGCCTCGTTTTGTGCGCTGGCGGGTGAATTGGGGGCATGTGATCGAAGCCCACGGGTTGGCCAGCGCGTCCGACGGTGAAGTGCCCAGCGCCATCTGGACACCCGACTGGTCCCTGGAGCGCCTGGATCTGGTGCGGTGCACCGCCGTGGCCACTCGCCAGCCCGACCGCCATCTGGCCTTGAAGGAGCGCCTCGAACAGGTATGGGCCAAGGGGCGCCCCGCGTTCGCGGCGACCACGCTGGGCCTGTGAAGTTCCGCTGAATTTTGCTTTTTTACAACACAACGCTGTGTGTAAAAGAAAAACTTGATGAGGGTAAATACGGTTGATTTTTCAGGCGTATGATTCGCATCCAGTCACTTAGATGCCGGGCAAAAATCGGTTTCTTTGACTGGGTCAACCAAGCTCGGATCGTGGATTCGGGTTTTTTTTTGGTTGGTTCATATTCTTTGCACAAACTTCATCCTGGGAATCAATGTCATGAAAAAAACCATTTTGCTCGCCAGCCTGCTCGCCGCCATCGCTTTGTCTGCTTGCGGCAAGAAGGAAGAAGCACCGATGGAAGCACCGGCACCAGCTGCCGCGCCTGCTGAACCCGCCGCTGCTCCTGCCGCCGACGCTGCTCCTGCTGCTGCCGATGCTGCTCCTGCCACGACCGACGCCGCCGCTACGCCGACCATGGCTGGCGCCATGGACTCGGCCAAAGACGCGGCCAAAGAAGGCACCGCTGCCGCTATGGACGCAGCCAAAGAAGCTGCTGACAAAGCCGCTGAAGCTGCCAAAGCCGCTGTGAAGCCTGCACAGTAATCGACTCGGGCCTCTTCCGGGGCCCCTGTTTACTGGGTACGAAAAAAGCCGCCCTTGGGCGGCTTTTTTCATGGGCGGGCTTTTCGAGCGCCGCCCTGGATCCGGTGTTATTTCAGATCGTCGGCCAGCAGTTGCACGATGCGCTTGGCATTGGCAGAACCATCCGCTTGCCCTTGGGCGTTGAGCACCGATACCGTGGACTGGGTGGCGTTGCTGCGCACAGCCACCTGATAGCGCTCGGGTTTGGCCTCGGCCGCTGAGCCTCCGAAGAGTTTTCCAAAAAAGCCGGGCTTTTGCGCATTGGTCAGGGTTTCGACATAGCGCACGAAATACACGCCTTTGCTGCGGTCGCGGTCTTCGACCGTGAAGCCGGAGCGGTCCAGCGAAAGCCCGACACGGCGCCAGGCGCGGTCAAAGCCGTCGTCGATCTGAACCACCGGGATGTTGTCTACCAAGGTGACGCGGGCCGTGGTCTGGGTCGGCGCTGTTGCCACCACCGCGCTTGCCTGCGCTTCGCTCACACCCAGCTTGATCATGAGGCGGCGCAGGAATTCGGTCTCCAGCTCCACGTCGGCCGGTCTGGGTTGCCACACCGTCTGTTTGTCTACCTGCTCGTTGGTGTACACCTCGATCATGCCGCGGTGGCTGACGTAAATTTCGGTGCCACCGCCTGGCGTGCGCTCCAGCCGGGTGCGGAACTTGTCGCGTTCGCCGGTGGAGTACAGGCTGTCGAACACCTTGCCCAGCGCGGAACGGATGATGTCTTGCGGCAGTTTGGCCCGGTTCTCGGCCCAGTCGGTTTCCATGATGCCCAGGTTTTCGGCATCCAGCTCCAGCAGAAAACCGTTTTCTTGCCAGAAATCGCGCACAGGCGACCAGAGCTTGTCGGCAGGGCGGTCGACCACCAGCCAGCGCTGGTTACCCGAACGCTCGATGCGCACGTCGCCCACTTGAACGGGCGCGGTACCGGCACCGGCCTGGGCGGGTTGGGCCGTCTGGTAGCCGCTGGCGGTGACCACGCTGCCGGGCACCACGAAACGGGTGTCGCGGTTCAGCTGGGTGAGGTCGGGCGGTACGTCGAGCGTGCTGCCGCGCTGGGCGCTTTTGTAATCGATCTTGTCGGATTGCAGGCCGGAGCAACCGGACACCACCAGCGCCGCCAGGGCCACAGCACTCAGACGCAGCAGCGTGGCGCTGGAGGCGGCGGGAAACAACACAGTCTTTTTCTGGACGCAAATGGACATGAAGGGACTCGAATAAGGGTGTGAAGGTGACGTGAGCAAAGCCGGCCTGGGGCGGCTGCTCAATGGAGCAGGCCGCTTTCCTGGAGCGCACCCTCGACCACGGGCACGAAGCTGCGCGACATGGGCGTCATGGGCAGGCGCATGGTTTCGCCGCACAAACCCAGGCGGGCCATGGCCCACTTGAGTGGTATCGGGTTGGCTTCCACGAACAGGTTCTTGTGCACCGGCAGCAGCCGCAGCTGGATGTCCATGGCGCGCCGCGCATCACCAGCCATCGCCGCCACGCACAACTCGTGCATCAGTCGCGGGGCGATGTTGGCGGTGACACTGACGTTGCCGTGTCCACCGCAGAGCATCAGCGCCACGGCGGTGGGATCGTCACCGGAATAAATGGCAAAGCCTTCGGGCGCTTCGCGGATCAGCCACTGCGCGCGTTCGATGTTGCCGCTGGCTTCTTTGATGCCGACGATGCCGGGAATCTGGGCCAGGCGCAGGGTCGTTTCCACCGACATGTCGGCCACGCTGCGGCCCGGTACGTTGTAGAGAATGGTCGGCAAATCGCCCACCGCTTCGGCGATGGCCTTGAAGTGCTGGTACTGGCCCTCTTGGGTGGGTTTGTTGTAGTAGGGCACGACCTGGAGCTGGCTATCGGCCCCCACCTTCTGGGCAAACTGCGCCAGCTCGATGGCTTCGGCGGTGGAGTTGGCGCCGCAGCCGGCCATGATGGGCACGCGTTTGTCGCCGTGCGTGCGCGCTTGCTCCACGGCCACGCGGATGATCTCGCAGTGTTCTTCGACTGTCACCGTGGGCGATTCGCCGGTGGTGCCCACCACGCCGATGCAATCGGTGCCTTCGGTGGTGTGCCAGTCGATGAGTTTGCGCAGGGTGGGGTAGTCCACGCTGCCGTCATCGAACATGGGCGTGACCAGGGCCACGGTGCTGCCAGTAAGGGTTTTCATAAGCTAGAGGCTCGAAAGGGGGGGTGCTGAGCCACTGCCCGCAGAGAATAGGCAGCGGTGGACCGCACGATCCCGCATTCTACCCAGTGGCGTCCAGCGGATAGCGCGGGGCAAGTGCGGCCTGGGCCTTGCTTTCGCGTATCGCCACCACGCGCTGCAGGTAGCGCTCGGGCATATCGGCAAAGCCGTCCTCAAAGGCGACGATCCGAAGGCCTGCACAGACTTGCAGCAGTTCGCCGGCTTGCAGCAGAAAGTCGGGCCGCGAAGGTTTGCCCACGCTTGCGTTGCCCACGGCAAAGGTTTCGTAGATCAGCACGCCGCCGGGCGCCACGCTGTCGACCACGGTGGCGAGCAAGGGCCGCCACAGGTAGTTGGTGACCACCACCAGGTCAAAGCGCTCTTGCGCCAATGGCCAGGGCCCGGACTCGATGTCGGCCAGCAGCGCACGGCCCAGCGCAGAGACCGCCGCAATGGCTTCGGGGGACCGGTCCACGCCGGTGACGCTACAACCGCGATCGGCAAACCAGCGCAGGTGGCGGCCATGGCCACAGGCCACGTCCAGCACCGTGGCACCGGGCTTCACCAGATGGGACCAACGCTGCACCCAGGCAGATGGCGCTTCACGGCCATGCATCAGAAACAGCTCCAGAGCTGATCGGCCAAGCTGACCAGAAAGTCGGGTTGGTTGTACAAGGCCAGCGTGCCCAGCAAGGCCAGTGCGACCCCTAGCCAGATCAGTGTTGTTTGCAGCGGCGGCGCTCTCATGGCGACATCATGCCCCAACGCCGACCCGTTGGGGCCCGCGCAAGATCGGGGTTTCGCGCACCGGCAGGTTGATGAGCGCGGCGAACACACCCAGCGCAATGGCGATGTACCAGACGATGTCGTAGCTGCCGGTCTGGTCGTAGAGCACACCGCCCAGCCACACACCCATGAAGCTGCCGATCTGGTGGCTGAAGAAAACAAAGCCACCCAGCATGGACATGTGGGCGACACCAAAAATCTGCGCCACCATCGCGTTGGTGGGCGGCACGGTAGAGAGCCACAGCAAACCCATCACCGCTGAGAACACGTACACGCTGGTGGGGGTGAGCGGCGCCATCAGGAACACGGAAATCACGACCGCGCGCGTCAGGTAGATGAAAGCGAGGATGTGGCGCTTGGCCAGGCGCTGGCCCAGCGCGCCCGCGGCGTAGGTGCCGACCACGTTGAACAGGCCGATCAAGGCCAGTGCGTAGCTCGCCACCTGGGGTTGCAGACCGTGGTCTTTCAGGTAGCTGGGCATGTGCACCCCGATGAACACCACCTGGAAGCCGCAAACAAAGTAGCCCGCCATCAGCAGTTGAAAACTGCGGTAGCGCAGCGCTTCCCGCAGCGCTTGCACAATCGACTGCTCACGCACCGGCGCGGCGCCGCCGGCGAAACCTGGCTCGCGCATGCCGCGCGCCATGGGCGCGATCAACAACACGGCCACGGCCAGTGCCAGCAAGGCTTCCTGCCAACCGAAGCCACGGATCAGCCAACCCTCCACCGGCACCATCAGGAACTGGCCAAAGGAGCCCGCCGCCGCAGCCACGCCCATGGCCCAGGAACGTTTTTCGGCCGGTATCTGGCGCCCGATCACACCGTAGACCACGGCGTAGGTCGTACCGGCCTGTGCCGCTCCGATCAGCACCCCGGCGGTGAGCGCAAACATGAGGGAGGTGGACGACAAGGCCATGCCCACCAGCCCCAACGCGTACAGCACCGCGCCGCCCACGATGACCCGGAAAGCGCCAAAGCGGTCGGCGGCCATGCCGGCGAAGATGCCAAAAACGCCCCAGGAGAGGTTCTGGATCGCCAGGGCGAAGGAAAAGGTTTCGCGCGACCAGCCCTGGGCCTGGGTGATGGGCTGCAACCACAGGCCAAAACCATGGCGTATGCCCATGGACAGGGTGACGATGAAGGCGCCACAGACCAGGACCTGTGCGGCAGACAGACGGGGTGCTTGTGTCGAGGGGAGAGTGGATGCGGGCATCGCCAGAATGTAGCGACTTTGCTTTGGGCTTACAGGGCATGGGCCTTCGCCCGGGCTGCTGGAATCCGTGGGGCTGTTGATGTATACAGTGAATTCCCGCTTTGACCACTACAATCTGCCGCATGAGTGAGAAACCTACCGCCAAAAAAACCACGGGTGCGAGCGACGCCTATTCCGAAGCGTCGATCCGCATCCTCAAGGGCTTGGAGCCGGTCAAACAGCGACCGGGCATGTACACCCGCACCGACAATCCGCTGCACATCATCCAGGAGGTGCTGGACAACGCTGCCGACGAAGCCTTGGCCGGATTCGGCAAAAAAATCAAGGTCACGCTGCACGACGATGGCTCGGTGAGCGTGGAAGACGATGGGCGGGGCATTCCGTTTGGCTTGCACCCGGAAGAAAACGCCCCGGTGGTGGAACTGGTGTTCACACGCTTGCACGCGGGCGGCAAGTTCGACAAGGGCAAGGGCGGTGCCTACAGCTTCTCGGGCGGCCTGCACGGTGTCGGTGTGTCCGTCACCAATGCCTTGTCGACGCGACTGGAGGTGACCAGTTTCCGCGAAGGCCAGGTGGCGTATCTGGTGTTTTCGGCGGGCGATGTGATCGAGCCATTGGTGACCAAGCCCAAAGGCGACGGCGATCGCAAGCAGGGCACAACCGTTCGCGCCTGGCCCGACGCCAAGTATTTCGAATCCGCCGCCTTGCCCATGGGCGATCTCACCCACTTGTTGCGCAGCAAGGCGGTGCTGATGCCGGGCGTGACGGTGACCCTGGTGAACGAAAAAGCCAAGGACATCCAGACCTGGGCCTACAAAGGCGGTCTGCGCGACTACCTGCAGCAGACCCTGAACGGCGATCCTGTGATCCCGCTGTTCGAAGGCGAAGGCTTTGCCGATGCCAACAGCGACAGCTTTGCCGAGGGCGAGGGCGCGGCCTGGTGCGTGGCGTTCACCGAAGACGGCCAGGCGGTGCGCGAAAGCTATGTGAACCTGATCCCCACCAGCGCTGGCGGCACACACGAGAGCGGTTTGCGGGATGGTCTTTTTCAGGCCGTCAAGAGCTTCATCGAATTGCACGCCTTGCTGCCCAAGGGGGTGAAGCTGCTGCCCGAAGACGTGTTCGCCCGCGCCAACTATGTGTTGAGCGCCAAGGTGCTGGATCCGCAGTTCCAGGGCCAGATCAAGGAGCGCCTGAATTCGCGCGATGCCGTGCGCCTGGTCTCCAGCTTCGTGCGCCCCGCGCTGGAGCTCTGGCTGAACCAGCACGTGGACTACGGCAAGAAGCTGGCCGAACTCGCCATCAAGGCCGCGCAATCGCGCCAGAAGGCCGGTCAGAAGGTGGAAAAGCGCAAAGGCTCGGGCGT
>NZ_JBFJMY010000145.1:0-9723 GCF_041633695.1 Hydrogenophaga sp. | reverse complement strand
GCACCCGCCTGCCACGGCGGGGCATGGCAGGCGGGTGCGTCTTCTTCAAAAGGTTCGTGCAGGCGCAGCGCGCGCGCCCAGTGCGCCTCGGTCAAGACCTCGGCCGTGGCGCCCCAGGCCACCGGCTCGCGTGCCAGCAGCAGGGTGAGCGGGAAATGCGCCCGCACCTGGGCCAGATCGTGCAGAGCGGCGACCACGGTTTTGCCTTGTTGGTGCCAGCGGTGCAACAGGGCCAGCAGATCGGCGGTGGTGCGCTGGTCCACGGCGGCAAAGGGTTCGTCCAGCAAGACCACCGGCGCGTCCTGCAGGATCAGGCGGGCAAACAGGGCGCGCTGCAACTGGCCGCCCGAGAGGGTGTCCAGGCCGCGCCGCTCAAAGCCGGTCAGTCCCACCAGCGCCAGCGCTTCGTCGCAGCGCTGCCGCAATGCCGGGGTGAAGCGGCCCCAGGCGCCGACTTCGTGCCACAAACCCATGGCCACCATGTCGCGCACACCCACGGGGAAACTGCGGTCCAGTTCGCTGTGTTGGGCCAGATACGCCACGCGTGGCCGTTCCAGCCCCAACACCTGGCCACCCAGGGGTTGCAATTGCCCGGCCAAAGCCTTGATCAGCGTGGACTTGCCCGCGCCATTGGGCCCGACCAGGGCGACCAGGGAACCCGCTGGCACGGTGAGGCTGAGCTGGTGCACCGCCGGGTGTCGTTCGTAACCCAGGCTCAGGTCCTGCAATTCGATGGCGGGTGTTGGTGTGGATGCGGCGGTGTTCATGTCAATGGCGGCCAACCCGGCGCTTGTGCGGGTCTCGGGCTGGGCATAATGTTGCAACTCAATTGCGTTAACATCGATCATATCGCAACCATGTTGCGTTAGTACGGAGGCCTTATGCCCAGCCACACACCCAAAGAATCCTTGGCCGTTCCCGCCCACATCCAGTCGCGGCTGGAAGGGGCGGGGCTGCGCCGCACTCTGGCCACGCGCGCCGTGTTGGGGGTGTTTCTGGCCAACCCGCAAGGTTCGGTCACGCATTCGCAGGTGCAGACGGCGCTGGAAACGCGTGGCCTGGACATCAACCGGGTCACGCTCTACCGCCTGCTCGACCGGCTGGCGGCTTGTGGCGTTTTGCGCCGCCACGCCGATGACGGCGCGCGCACCTGGCGCTTTGGTCTGGCCGGTGCCGAAGAAGCCGGTCCGCTGGCGCGCTTCGAGTGCGATGCCTGCCAACGCCAGTTCCGTTTCACCGAGGCCGACGCCGCCGCGCGTGCGGTGGCCGCCCAGCTGTTTCACAGCCTGGCCCGTCTGGGCCACCAGGGCCAGCGGCTGGAACTGTGTGTGCACGGCACCTGTGCGGCATGCGCAGCGCCCGCTGGCCTGGAGTCGATCGCGTGATCCTGACCCGGGGCCTGTGTTTTGCGCATGGGCCAGCCGCCGTCTTGCGCTTTGCCGATGTGTCGGTGCCCCAGGGCGGCACATTGCTTTTGCGCGGCGCCTCGGGCAGCGGCAAGTCCACCTGGCTGGCGCTGGCGGCGGGTTTGTTGCGCCCGGCGTCGGGTGAGGTGCAGGTGGCGGGCCAATCGGTCGCGGCCTTGTCTGGCGCCCGCCGCGATGCCTGGCGCGCGCGCACCCTGGGCTTTTTGCCGCAGCGCCTGCACCTGAGCGAAGCGCTCACGGTCGAAGGCAATCTGGCCTTGAGCTACTTCGCGGCCGGGCTGCCACAAGACCGCGCGGCCATCGAGCAGATGCTGGAGGCCATGGGCCTGGACCACCTGAGCGGGCGCAGGCCGGCGCAGTTGTCGGGTGGCGAGGCGCAGCGTGTGGCTCTGGCCCGCGCCCTGTTGTTGCGCCCGGCCGTCATCTTGGCCGACGAACCCACGGCCAACCTGGATGACGAGGCCTGCGCGACCGTGCTTGCGCTGTTACTCGAACGGGCGGCGCAGGCGGCCGCCACACTGGTCATCGCGACCCACGACGTGCGGGTGGCCCAGGCGCTGCCGTTGGCCCAGGTGCTGCCCTTGGCGGCGGCGCTGCGTGGCCCGCAGACTCCCGCCGGAGCATGCGCATGAACGTGTGGTCTTTGTCCTGGCGCTATTTGTGGTCGCGCCCGCTGACCACCGTGTTGAATCTTTTGTTGCTCACGCTGGGCCTGGCGGTCATGGCCTTTTTGTTGCAGATGCAGGACCGGCTGTCGCACGCTTTTGATCGCGATCTGGCCGGTATCGACCTGGTGGTGGGTGCCAAAGGCAGCCCGATGCAACTCATTCTGGCGGGGGTGTTCCACATCGATGCGCCACCCGGCAACATTCCCTTGGCCGAGGCCCAGGCGTTGGCATCGCACCCCCAGGTGGCCGAGTGGATGCCCCTGAGCCTGGGCGACAGTTTCCAGGGCTACCGCATCGTCGGCACCGAACACAGCTACCCCCGGCACTACGGCGCAGCGCTGGCGCAGGGGAGCTGGTGGGCCGCGCCTCTACAGGCGGTACTGGGGGCGCAGGTGGCGCGCACAACCGGGCTGGGATTGGGCGCGGCATTTGCCGGCTCGCACGGTCTGGGGGCGGGCGGCCATGCGCACGCCGAGAACCCGTACCGCGTGACCGGGGTCCTGGCGCCCTGTGGCTGCGTGCTGGACCGTCTCGTCCTGACCGACACCGCATCGGTCTGGAAAGTGCACGAAGACATGTACGCGGGCGACGCGCCGCTGGACGCCGAAGACCGCCAGGTGCTGGTGGCCGAGCGCGAACTGACGATGCTGCTGATCCGCTACAACACGCCGCTGGCGGCGGCCAGTTTCCCGCGCTACGTCAACAGCAGCACGTCCATGCAGGCGGCATCACCGGCGGCCGAAATCTCGCGCCTGCTGGCCATGGTGGGTGTAGGCACCGAGGTCTTGAGAGGCCTGGGCGCGGTGCTGTTGCTGGTGGCGGCTTTGTCGGTGTTCATCGCTTTGTGGGGCGCGGTGCGCGAACGCCGTGCCGACCTGGCCATGCTGCGCATGCTGGGCACTCCGGCGGGCAAGGTGGTGGCCTTGCTGCTGTGCGAGTCCTTGTGGCTGGCCCTGCTCGCCACTCTGGGTGGATTCTTGCTGGCGCATGGCCTCACCGCCGTGCTCGGCTCGACGTGGATGGTCGGCGACGCGCTGGCCACCACCGGCTGGCACTGGTCGCCCGCGCAAGCGTGGGTGCCGCTGACAGCCGTGGGGGTGGCGCTGGTGGCGGCGGCTTTGCCCGCGCTCGGCGCTTACCGTGTGGACGTGATGTCTTTGTTGCAAACCAGGTGAACCCGATGAAAAAGACTTTGTTTTCTCTGATGACGCTTTCGTTGCTGGCCGGATCGGCTTGGGCCCAACATTCCGACGCCGAAACCCGGCAAGACGTGGCACGCCACCGGGCCATGGCCGCCGCGCACGAAGCCGCCGCCCAATGCCTGGCCTCTGGTCAAGGCGAGGCCGTTTGCCTGGCCGCGCTGCAGGCCGCGTGCAAAGGCCTGGCCATTGGCAAGTACTGCGGCATGAAACACGTGCATTGACCACCATGCAGGCCCGTACTCGATGGTTGTCTTGCGCCTGCTCGGCGATGTTGCTGGCCGGGCTGGCGGGGTTGACCGTTGGCGCGCGCGACGCCGCTGCGCAGGTGTTGAGTTCGCCGCTCGGCCCTCCAGCCGCAGCCCCGGCTGGCGCGCCTGCGCAGAAGGGCGCGCCGCAGGGATTGGTGACGGGCACCGGGCCCGGTGTGCATGGCGCTTTGAGCGCTTTCGCACCGCTGCCCCAGCGCAGCGATGTGCTGGCCTGGTCGGTGCTGACCGACGTGAAGCAACGCATTGAAAACCGGCGCATCCTGGTGAGCTATCCCCCAGCGGTGCTGGCGCTGAACCAGCAGACCCAACGCGTGCAAGGCTTCATGTTGCCGCTGGAACCGGGTGTTCGGCACCGGCGGTTTTTGCTCTCGGCGGTACCGCCCACTTGTCCTTTTTGCGTACCGGGCGGGGCGGAAAGCATGATCGAAGTGCACACCAAAAGCCCGCTGCCGTATGTCGAAGACGCGGTGGTGCTGGAAGGCCGGTTCCACGTGTTGCAAGACAATCCGCTGGGCCTGTACTACCGCCTGACCGAGGCCCGCAGCGTCCCATAGCGCGCCCCCGTGAAGTGCGGGTGCTGGCGCCGCCGGCAATGGCCCCAGGCCAGAGCCGGACCGGCTGAGGCGATAACATCGGCCGGTGAATTTGACCGACCACCCCGTTTTCGCCTCCCTCACTCCGGTGTTTCTGCTCATCGCCCTGGGCGTGCTCGCGGCGCGCCGCCAGTGGATACGGGAGGCGGCGGTGAAAGACCTGTCCAACCTCGTGTTTCTGCTGCTGATTCCGGCCTTGTTGTTTCGCACCATGAGCGCGGTGCACTTCGAAACCCTGGACTGGCGGCCGGTGCTGTCTTATTTTCTGGCCGCCGGGCTGCTGCTGGCGGCTTCCATCGCCTGGCGTGGCTTCAACACCCGCAGCGCCGTGCTGGCGCTGGCCGGGGTGTTCTCCAACATGGTCATGATCGGCATCATTCTGGTCGGCCTGGCCTACGGTCAGCAAGGCCTGGTGACGCTGCTGACCCTGGCCTCGGTGCATGCGCTGATTCTGCTCACCTCGGCGACCGTGGTGCTGGAACTGGCTGCGGCGCGCGAGACGAGCGCGCGTGGCGGCGCGTCCCCGCGCCTGTTGGCCAGCACCTGGCTGGCCTTGAAAAATTCGCTGATCCACCCGGTGCCGCTACCGATTGTGTGTGGCCTGCTGTTCGCGCAGACCGGTCTGGTGTTGCCTACCGTGATCGACAAACCCTTGCAGCTGCTGGGCAGCGCCTTCGGCCCGATCGCGCTGGTGCTGGTAGGCGTCACCCTGGGGCGCACGCCCTTGCGCGGCCACATCACCCCGGCTTTGTGGATCACGGCTTCCAAGAACCTGTTGTTGCCGCTGATGGTGGGTTTGAGCGCCTGGGCGTTTGGCATCACCGGCCTGCAAATGACGGTGATGGTGGTCGCGGCCGCCTTGCCCATAGGCGCCAACGTGTTCCTGCTGGCCCACCGCTACGAGGTGGCCGAAGAACTCACCACCGCCAGCATGGGCTTGTCGACCATGCTGGCCTTGCTCAGCCTCACGCTGGTGATGTTGCTGCTGTCCTGGCTGCCGCTCACTGGCTGATCTTGCGGGCCTCGTCGATCTGGTATTCGAAGTAGCGTTCAAAACCAAAAGCCAGGCTGCCCATGAAGGCAATGGTGCCCAGCAACAAAGCCAGCACCAGTGCGGCGATGGTCAGGCCGTTGGTTCCGCCCGCACTGGCTTGCGCGGGCAAGCCCGGGTTGAAGCGCTGGTTCCAGCGCTCCCGTTCGGTGAGCGCATAGAGGATGGCCATGAGACAGCTGGTCGCGATGGACAGGCCGAGCAGGGGGATCAGCAGCCACGAGAGCTTGTCGTCCTGCCCATAGTCCAGCACCCGGGTCACGCCCCACCAGCCCAGCGCCGACGGCACCGGGTGCAGCCAGCCCACCCAGTCGCCCAGGCCTTTCAGGTAGAAGCGGTGCAGACCCAGGGCGCCACCCAACAGGGCGATCCAGACCGCCAAGGTTTTGTTTTTCATGCGGGGTCTTTCGGTGTTTCAGGCGGTGAGCTGTCGCCCAGACCCAGGGGTTTTTGCATCAACACGATGTCGAGCCAGCGTTCAAATTTCCAGCCACAGGACGGGATCACCCCGGCGGGCTCAAAGCCCAGGGCCCGGTGCACGCCGATGGAGCCCGCGTTGTCCGAGTCGCCAATCACTGCCATGACGCGGCGCACACCGGCGCGCTCCAGCCTGGCCAGCAGCTCGGTCAACAAAGCCCGGCCCAGGCCTTTGCCGTGGCTTTCCGGTGCCATGTAGATCGAATCTTCGGCCGAATAGCGGTAGGCCGGGCGGGGTTTGAACCAGGTGCCGTAGGCGAATCCCAGCACCTCGCCGTTTTCTTCAATCACCAGCCAGGGCAGGCCCTTGGCCAGTACGTCGGCGCGGCGGGTGGCCATGTCCGCTTCGGTGGGGGGGGTGGTTTCAAAGGTGCCGGTACCGTGCAGCACGTGGTGCGCATAAATGCGGGCGATGGCGGTGATGTCTTCGTCGCGGCTGGGGCGGATGAGGGGCATGGATGGAGGGTGTGGGGGTTTGTTGCTGCGGGCTGTCGCACACTGGCTATAATCGTGGGTTTTGTAGCGTTTCGCTGGCCGGGTGGTCAGTCGTGTGTCTCAAGCGTTGCAAGGAAAAGGGGGTCAGAAATGGCCTCCATGACGCCCCGATCCTGGTGCGTCACCACCCGAAGGATAAATCATGGTCGTCATTCGACTCTCCCGCGGCGGCTCAAAAGCCCGCCCGTTCTACAACATCGTTGTGGCCGACAAGCGCAACCGCCGCGATGGCCGCTTCATCGAGCGCATCGGTTTTTACAACCCCTTGGCGCGTGGCGGTGAAGAGCCTCTGCGCGTTGCCGTGGACCGCCTGACCTACTGGACCGGCGTTGGCGCCGAGCCGTCGGACACGGTGGCCCGCTTGGTCAAGCAGCACGCAGCCACTGCGGCAAATGCGGCTGCACCGGTCGCTGCCTGATCGTTTTTTGCCTTCTCTGTTGAGTTGGTGAACAGCCCCGCATCCAGCGTCTTCACGGCGTCTTCCTTGCCGGAAGACGCCATTGAACTGGGCCGCTTCATGGATGCATGGGGCGTCAAGGGCTGGATCAAGGTCCAGCCCCACAGCGCCGATACACAGGCGCTGTTTGAAACCACACATTGGCACCTCCAGCCGCCCGAAGAAGCCTTGGCGCGCGGTTTTTCTGCGTTCACGGGTTGCGTCAGCGCCACCGTGGCGGAGATCAAGCACCATGCCGATGGCGTGGTGGCCCGCCTGGAGGGCATGAGCGATCGTAGCCAGTCCGAAAGCCTCAAAGGGGTGCGCATCTACGTGCCACGCAGCGCCTTCCCGGCGCCGCCCGAGGGCGAGTACTACTGGGTCGATCTGCTGGGGCTGGAGGTGTTCAACCGCGAAGGCCATGCCCTGGGCGTGGTGCGCGACCTCATGCCGACCGGCCCACATTCGGTGCTGGTGCTCGAATACACCGACACCCAGAACGACAAGCCCTTGCTGGCCGAGCGCATGATCCCGTTTGTGGACGCTTACGTGGACCAGGTGGATCTCAAGGCGCGCCGTATCACGGTCGACTGGGGTTTGGATTACTGATGCCCCCGCGCCGCGCCTGCAGCGCGTCGCACCCCAGAAGGCGGCACCTGCGGGGAAGCCGCGAAGCGGTGCAAGCGGGTGACAATACCCACCATGCGCTTCGACGTCATTACCCTGTTTCCCGAGCTTTTTGAGCCATTCTTCAAGAGCGGTATCACGCGCCGAGCCTTCGAGTCGGGGCAGGTCGAGGTCCGGCTGTGGAACCCGCGCGACCATGCCGAGGGCAATTACCGGCGCGTGGACGACCGGCCATTTGGCGGCGGGCCCGGCATGGTGATGATGGCCGAGCCTTTGTGGCAATGCCTTCAATCCATTCGGGCCGACAGGGACGAGCCGAACGGCGCGCAGGCGCCGGTGGTCTTGTTCTCACCCATCGGCGAGCGGCTGAACCATGCGGGCGTGGCTTCGTGGGGTGCCAGCGTGGGCGCGGTGCTGGTGTGCGGGCGTTACGAAGGCATAGACCAGCGCTTCATCGACGCGTGCGTGGACCGGCAGATCAGCTTGGGCGACTTTGTGCTCTCGGGCGGCGAGATCGCCGCCATCGCCTTGCTCGATGCGGTGGCCCGCCTGCAGCCCGGGGTGCTGGGCGACGAGGGCAGCCACCAGCAAGACAGCTTCAATCCCGCGCTGGATGGCTTGCTTGACAGCCCGCACCACACCCGGCCCGAAGTGTGGCAAGGGCCGCAAGGCGCGGTGGCGGTGCCCGAGGTGCTGCTGGGCGGTCACCACGAACGCATCGCGCGCTACCGCCGCGAGCAGAGTCTGGCGCTCACGGCGCGTGCGCGCCCCGATCTGCTGAGCGTCGCGCGTCGCGACGGTTTGCTGAGCGAGAAGGACGAAACCTTTTTGCGCGGCCAGAAATTGCTATAATCCAAGGCTTTTCGATCCTCTGACCGGCCGCCATGACCGGGCCAGCCCGCAGGTCGCACCGAACACATCGGCGCATCCTGAACCGGGCTTTGCCGGATTTGTGGCCTTTAGTGCAGCGCGGGCACGATCGATGAACAGGAAAACATGAACCTCATCCAGACCCTTGAACAAGAAGAAATTGTTCGCTTGAACAAAGAAATCCCGGTGTTCGCGCCCGGCGACACCGTGATTGTCAGCGTGAACGTGGTCGAAGGCACGCGCAAGCGTACCCAGGCTTACGAAGGCGTGGTCATTGCCCGTCGCAACCGCGGTCTGAACTCCAACTTCATCGTTCGCAAGATCTCCAATGGCGAAGGCGTTGAGCGTACGTTCCCGCTGTACAGCCCACGGATCGCGAAGATCGAAGTCAAGCGCCGTGGTGCCGTGCGCCGCGCCAAGCTGTACTACCTGCGCGAGCGCAGCGGCAAGTCGGCGCGTATCAAGGAAAAATTGGGCCGTTGAATCCCGGCTTGATCGCAAAAAACCGCTCCCTGGAGCGGTTTTTTGCATTGGGAGCCCGGTTTCCGTGTTCTGCTTTCTTGGTGGCCGTCAGCGGCAATCGATGGGCTGACGTAAGCTCGGAGCCCATGCCGTCCCATTCATTGCCTGCTTTTGATCCGCGCAAGGTGCCCTTGCTCCCCAGGGCGCCGAACGAAATGCCCGCCCACGCGCAACGGCTCACCGCCGACGGCTTGCGGGACTTGTTCATACGCCCGCCCATTTGGAGTCCCGAACTGCTGCGCGAGAAGAGGTTTGCGGACCGCGCGCCTGCGCAGGCGGCGGTGTTGTTGCCCATCGTGTTGCGCGAGCGCCTGACGCTGCTGCTGACGCTGCGCTCCGCCCACCTCTCCACGCACTCGGGCCAGATCGCGCTGCCGGGTGGCAAGCTCGACGCCGGTGACGCAGATGCCACCGCCGCCGCTTTGCGGGAGACACACGAAGAAATCGGTTTGCCGCCCGACCGCGTGGAAGTGCTGGGCAGCTTGCCGGTCTACGTGACGGGTACCTCGTACACGGTCACGCCCGTGGTGGGGCTGGTGCATCCGGAGTTTGAACTGGTGCCCAACGCCGACGAGGTGGACGATGTGTTCGAGGTACCGCTGGACTTTCTGATGGACCCGGCCAACCACCACCGGCATGTCCATGAATTCCAGGGCACGGTGCGCGAGTGGTATTCCATGCCCTACGACGACAGTGGCCGCGAGCGCTTCATCTGGGGCGCGACCGCCGGCATGTTGCGCAACTTCTACCGTTTGCTCAGTGCCTGAACTGCCGGTTGCTGCGGTTGGGCTCTGGCCGCGCCACCGGACGGCCCCATGCCCGCCGCTATGATGACGGCATGATCTTTTTCGCCATCCTGATCGCCTTTCTGCTGGAACAGGCACGCCCCTTGCCGTACGACAACCCGGTGCAATCGGGCCTGCGTGGCTGGACCCGATTGGTGCGCCGGAACATGGATGCGGGGGAGGTGGCGCAGGGTTGGCTGGCCTGGCTGCTGGCGGTGGGTGTACCGGCCTTGCTCGCGGGTCTGGTGTATGCGGGTTTGTCGCGCTTCAGTGCACTGCTGTCCTTTGTCTGGCTGATTGG